>JBQCEA010000737.1:0-2570 GCA_051960695.1 Mucilaginibacter sp.
CTTTACGCAATATGGTCAACTGGGTGAAGATACGCCACACACAAAGCGTACAGGACAAGTTAAAGCAAGCCCATAAAGTAATGGGCATCACTAATACGCTGACCAACCAATTGAATGACATCTTTAACCGTTGGGCCTACGTGCGTATTACCGACAAGGAAGTGTTGAAATTGGTACAAAAGGTAATGGCGCCAAGTAAGGAAGTATTGCAGAACGTTTTGGATGAAAACATTGACGAGTATTCGCGCCAGTTCATGAACACCGTTGAAAAGGTTTCCGAGTACGCCTTTAGTCACCCGACACAACAGTCAGAAACAACAAAAGGTACGCTGTTTGGCGCATATAACGCCATTAGCGGGTACCTGCAAAACGTCAAAACCTATAAGAATGAAGAAGTTAAGCTCAAATCCACGCTTTTCGGCCATGGCCTGAGCAAAGTACAATCTGCCTTTAATTTATGTATGGATTTTGAAAAGCACGGCGCAGAAATGTTCGCGATGAATTGAAACAGGGGCGCAAGCCCCTGTTTGATATATCAGACTGCCGCGCTACTTTTCTTTTCTTCAGACGCCCCAAGAAAAGTAGCAAAAGAAAAGGGCTTTTTCCCTTCTATTATGGTCACAACCCAAGACCCTGTCTAGCGATTAATATTGTTGGCTGAATGTGTAATTTTACGCGAAAAAAGACTGCTATGAAGCCGTACCGAAAAGCTGATCAGTATTATATCGATGAGTATGGCCAAGATCCAACAGATCGTGATGAAGCAAAAAGTAGTAAAGGATTAAAAAAGACAATTGAAACGACTTTGTTTAATACCAATTGGCGCTTAATGTCGCCGGGGATAGAATATAAATTAGGATTTTTAAATGGTCAGCTTAAAGGGTTTTCGTTGGAAGAGAACATCCTGAAAATTGCTCAGGAGATTTGGGAAAAGAAAAACTCTAAATAATCAAACCAACTTTCGTTCCGTTCAAGAATTTTATGATTACCCAACTGTCAGGTCAATCAGTGCCTATTACAATTAATTGTTGGCATTAATTAAATTGACCACTACCTTAACCATCATGTCCTTTTCATCCGGCTTGCTTTCAGCGATCATCAGGGTTAGCGCCACTAATGCATTATCCGCGATACGTTTTGAACCATCTTCACCGTACAAGAGGTTGTTCTTTTCCAGGAACCATACAAACAAGTATGCCGCTATGCGTTTATTCCCGTCAGAGAAAGAATGGTTTTTTACGACGAAATAGAGGAGGTTGGCCGCTTTCTCCTCAATGGTCGGGTAAAACTCCACCCCGCCAAAAGACTGATAGATCGTTCCGATCGATCCTTTGAAAGAATCATCTTTTTCATTGCCGAACAGATAGCTTCCGCCAAATTTATCTTTCAGGTCTTTAATAGCTTGCATGGCTTCTGCATAAGTGGCTACAAACAATTGCTGGTCGGCGGTGCCGTCAATGGTTAATTGCTGATGGTCATATTTATCCAATATATCCAGGGCATAGCCGTAATCGGTAACCACTTTGAGCAGTCCGGTTGCCTCATCTGAAGTCAACTCTTCTTTGTTTTGAAGCACTTTGCCCAATAATCCAACAGTTTTCTTCAGATTCTCTAATTGTTCCGTCCTTTCTTTAAGTTTCTTTTCATTTATTGCATATCCTGTTACCAAATATTCTTTTAGGATGTTATTCGCCCAAATACGGAATTGCGTGCCGCGTTTTGAATTTACCCTATAGCCAATAGAGATGATCATATCTAAATTGTAATGCTCTAATTCCCGGTTGACTGTTCGCGAACCCTCTCTGCGAACTGTTCGGAATTTCCGAACAGTTGCTGATTTTTCTAATTCATGAGAGTGGTAAATATGCTTAATGTGCTCACTGATGTTAGCCTTACTGCCTTGGAAAAGTTCAACAATGTCAGCCTGGGTAAGCCATATTGTTTCCTCAACAAGCTTTACATCTATAGCGGCTTTGCCATCAGGCGTTTGGTATATAATGATTTGATCGTTCGTCATAAAATCTAAAATTAAATTTTTATTCCCTTGCTTTCATATTACGGTAACAAATCGTGGCCTCAAAGTGGCTACATCCTATAAATCATCTGATTTGTAACCAATTCTTTTCCGTGGTTCTGGTTTAGCCTCTCTTCGATAAGTTCATCAAGGTAACGAAAAACGACTTCCATATTTTTGTCCTGGTTATCCAATTTGTTTTTAATTTTCTCGATTTCAAGGCGTAGCTCGGTATTGTTGGCTAACATTTGACGGATCTTGGTGAACGTCCTCATGATTTGAATATTAACCATAATAGCTCTCTTGCTATTTAACACGCTTGACAACATGGCGACGCCTTGTTCGATGAAAGCCATCGGTGCATACTTAATATTTTCACCTTGTTTCAAGGTGCCAATTTGGCTCCTTGAAACAAGGCATTCCTCTGTAGTTAGTTCAAACATAAAATCTTCTGGAAATCGTTCTATATTTCTTCTTACCTGCCTCTTGAGTTGCTTGGTTTCAATCTCATACAGCCTTGCCAGATCAGAATCTAACATAACTTTCTTGCCCCTGA
>JBQCEA010000738.1:0-5001 GCA_051960695.1 Mucilaginibacter sp.
CCTCGTTTATCAGCATTGCCGATTGGTAAGAATCAAGAAAATGTGGCGTTTTAGTGGGTTGCTGCAAACCGTTTTCAACACGCAGGTTTACTTGCGGCGAGCCACTCTTACCTCTCCTGGTCGTTACAACCAACACACCATTGGCACCTTTAATACCATATATAGCCGTACTGGAGGCATCTTTCAATATAGATATGCTTTCAATTTCGTTAACATTGATCTGCTGCAACTGATCATAACTGTATTCAACATCGTCCACAATGATGAGCGGCTGGTTACCGGCGGGATTCAATGAGCTTATACCGCGGATAAAAAAGTCAGAAGCATCTTTACCCGGCTGACCGGAGCTTTGCTGCGAGAAGAAGCCCGGTAACTTTCCATTAAGGGCGTTTTGCACATTTGCTGTCGGTACGGTACGAATGTCGGCTGCTGATATTGAGCTCACTGCCCCGGTGCTGGTTATACGCTTTTTCTTACCATAGGCTACCACAGAAACCTCGTCCAAACCATTGTTGTTAGTTTGCAGATTAACATCCAGCGGCTTATTATCGGAAGGAACACGCACTTCTGCAGTAATGTAACCTATAAATTTAACCACCAGCACATTAGAGTGCCCTTTAAGGGTAAGCTTAAATTTACCGGCCGTATTGGTCATAGTACCGTTGGTGGGCAGGCCCTTTTCGTAAACTGTCGCACCGGGCAGTGTTCCACCCAGGTCACGGACAGTACCGGTAACGGTCTTGTCCTGGGCATACAGCGCTACAGGTATCATCAGCAATAGGCAGTAAAAGAAAAGTAATATCTTTCTCATTGTCTCTCTTTTGTTAGGTTCAAGTGTTTAGGTACTACCATCCGGGGTTTTGCTTCATATTGGGGTTTTTCAACACCTCATCATAAGGTATCGGGTATAAATACATTTTGGGCGACACAAACTTGGTAGTCAGCACATTGATATTATTGTACAGGAACCCAGTTCCATTCTGCGTTATCGATAGTCCGGTTCTCGGCTGATTCATAACAGTCTCAGCTATTTTCCAGCGACGTATATCCCAGTAGCGGCTCTCCTCAAAAGCCAGCTCTATGCGGCGCTCGTTCTGAATCACTGTGCGCATTTCATCCTGGGTCATGTTAGCTTTTAATCCGTACAGGTTATCCGCCCCAGGCTGGATCTTTGCACGCTGTCTCAAAGCGATCAACTGTTGATAAACGCTGGCGTCGGGGCCTACTGCCTCATTTTGCGCTTCAGCGTAATCCAAAAGAATATCGGCATAACGGAAGATCACCCAATCTTCGTCATGTGCGCCATATGAATTGGCATTTTCCTGGTACCCCATGAACTTGCGCAGATAATAACTGGTTTGCGTTTGCTGCAGGCCGAGATTGGGCTTACTTTGGCCGCCTTCAAAGGTTTGCAATTGCGTATTCAGCCATTGTGCACCGTTGTAAAGCAGCGTGTAACTTAACCTTGGGTCACGGTTTTGGTAAGGATTATTAGGATCATATCCGGATGCCGGATCGGTGATAGCTAAACCGTTACTCATCGGGAATGAATTGGCCAGTTCCTGCGTTGGACTCGTCTGTCCTTTACCTACTGCTGCACTGAAACCCACAGGGCCGTTTGCCGTTTCAACCGCAGTGCCATTATCAACCTCGCGCATAAATATGATCTCGGGATTATTCTGGACAAGAAAAGCATCAAGGTAATTTGGCACCAGTGAATAAGTGCCCAAATTTATAACATCCTTAGCCGCCGCAGCAGCCTGGGCCCACCGGCCTGGCTGGGCATCAGTGTAGCCTGTCAAAGGATTCGACGGATCAATATTGCCACCATTGAATAATGGACTGGCGGCATAAAGCAACGCACGGGCTTTCAAAGCCAATGCTGCACCCCTGGTCACCCGATGACTGTCGGCATTGGGGTTAGCCACAGGAGCAGTCAATAAGGTATCTTTTATCGCGTCACACTCGCTTATAATATATTTGATACAATCACTAAAGGTATTTCGCGGAAGTGCAACATTATCGTCTATCGTAAATACTTTATTACCTAAAAGGGGCACGCCACCATATCGTTTTACAAGTTCGAAATAAAAATAGGCTCTCAGAAAACGTGCTTCGTTCTTCCACAAATGCTTGATGGAATATCCATTATATTTGGCCAGTACAGGCACAACATCAATATTATTGATGAAGATGTTCGCGCTGCGGATGCCTGCATAATAATAAGCCCACAAGTTCTCGTCGGATGGGAAGGTATATGAGTTATAGGCAGCCGTCGATAAAATAGTTGCCTGGTTTGACGGGCCGAGCGCCGAAGATACCGCATCATCCGATGATGCAGCCAGGTAATCGCTTCCTATCCTGTTATGACCATTCTTTACTTTTCCATAAATGCCATACAGGAAAGCCTCCGCATTTACACCAGCGGAATCCCTGGGGTCAAAAACATAATTGATCGTTACCTTGTCGACCGGAAACTGTTCGTACTTTTTACAACCGGCAATTACCATGATAACTGCAAGCGCGAAGATCAAAGTTTTGTAGCCTTTCATAATTCTTTTTATCTAAATCGGCTTTATTGTTAAAGCTTTACGTTAATACCTGCGTTAAATACTCGCTGGAGCGGATACGCGATACCATTTACCTCCGGGTCCATGCCTTTGTAGCCATACAGCGTCCACAGGTTCTCCCCATTGAAGAAAATTCTGATACCCGAAACACTTATTTTGTGGGCCCATGCTGCAGGCAGGCTATAGCCTACCTCTGCATTTTTCAGCCTGAAATAATTTCCTGAGCGTATATAAAGTGTTGACCAGGCGGTGTTATTGGCATTGCCGAGCGACAAACGTGGTGTTGTGGCTGTAGCGGCGGTCTCCGGCGTCCATCTGCTCGACAGGATATCATATCCCTGGCCACTATAAACCAGCCCAAGAAAGCCAACGCCCTCAAAGCCGCTCACCAACCCATTATCGTATAATAGCTGTCGATTGGTCACACCTTGCAAAATGGCACTGAAGTTAAAACCCTTATAATTGAAGCCTACTGTAGTGCCATAGAAAACAAGTGGTTTGGTATTGCCAATTGCGGTTATATCAAACTGATTGATGATACCATCATGGTTCAGGTCGGCATATTTTACATCACCGGCTTGCGCTGAATATCCTGTAGTTGTAGGGCCCGCAGCGGCCTCCTGTGCTGTTTGGAACAGACCGGTCGCCTTATAACCATAGATAGCATTTACAGGCTCGCCGGTGTGTCTTGTCCATGGATATGGCGTTGGCTCCTCGTCGCTGTAAACAATTTTTGATCTTTGGATAGATGCATTACCGGTAATAAAGTAGTTAAAATTGCCGGCGTTGTTCTGATAGGTTACCGAAAGCTCGCCACCGGTATACAGGTTTATGCCAATATTTTCAGCAGGGTAACTGGCGCCCAATAAGGCAATGCTTGCGCCTCTTACCTGGAGCAGGTCATAATAACGATCATGGTAGTAATCGGCAGCGATCTTTAAATGATCATTGAATAAGCCGATATCTGTACCGATATCCAGCTTATGTGCCTTTTCCCAGGTTATATAAGGGTTGGCCAACCCGTTTTCCTGCTCACTCTGCACAGGGCTTCGGGCAGTTCCGGTACTATAAGCGTATCCTTGTGAAGCACTGTAGGTTTGCTCAAAGTTGTAATAGCCGTAGTTGTCCACATTGGCATTACCCGTTTTGCCGTAGCTCAAGCGCCATTTCCATTCATTGATCCAGCTGAAATTGTCTTTAATAAAACTCTCTTTACCCATCTGCCAGCCAAGGCCGCCCGCATAAAACAATCCGGACCGATGGCCGGGCGGATAACGGTTGTAGCTGCCATTATCAATGGCGCCTTCCACAAAGTATTTGCCGTCATAATTATAGGCTGCTTTCAACGCCTCGTTGGAATTTACCTGCGACAGGTCGAAATTGAGCACAACCGAACGATAGTCATAAAAAGCCATCGCAGCTACATTATTCTTGCCGAAGCTTCTGTTATAATCCAGTGATCCCTGGGCATAGGCAAAGCGTGCACTTGACACCGTATTGAAGGAGTTGCTTTGTGAAACCGTAGAACCAATGGCCGAATAGCTGCTATCTCTGTACAAATAGGCGTTATTTTGAAGGCTTCTGTTGATAAAGCTTTGCGAAGAAAAAGACAGGTTGCCTTTTCCCTTTGCTGATAAGCCTTTTGTGATGCTGCTCAGGTCATACGTCATATCCAGATTTGCCAGCACATCATTGGTATTGGTTCGCTCATATCCCGAGTATTCTGCCTGCGACAATAAGTTATTGGTATAAAGCGATGTTCCGGCAAATGACCCGTTTGGATTGTAGATAGGATAAGCGTTATTTGGTGTAGTATAAAGGGTATTCAGGATGTTATTATACCCAGTACCCGGTTGTGTCATCTGCTGCACACGGCCAAAAAGCTGCAGATCAACATTAAACCTGGACGTTACATTCACATTTACGTCCGAGTTGATCATATACCTGTTCAGGTCGTTATCGGTATTATACAATGCACCCGGCGCTGTTTTAAACATCCCCTGCTGATCGAGATAATTTACCGAGATGGTGTATTTTGCCACCTGTGTTCCGCCATTTACATTTAAACGGTAGCTTGTCATCGGCGAATAATTTTGAAGGATCGTATTGAACCAGTTTACATCAGGATGGCCAACAGGATCAGTGTGATAGCGATAAGCGTTAAAATCGCTGCTGCTATAGATAGGCGGTTTTCCATCATTTTGTAAAGCTTCGTTGTACAGGTAAGCATACTGGTAGGCGGACAGTGGCGTTGGCAAGCCCAGCGGATGCTGTAATCCCGTTTGAGCAGTCAGCGAAATGCGTGGTTTACCTGCTTCAGGACGCCTGGTGGTGACCAGTAAGACACCCCTTGAGCTGTTATCCCCAAGAAGAATAGTGGAAAGACCATCCTTCAGTACCGAGATCGACTCGATGCTTTCCGGATCGATCG
>JBQCEA010000739.1:0-8211 GCA_051960695.1 Mucilaginibacter sp.
GGAATTCTTCTGTATATAAATAATCTTTACCATGCTCAACTTTTGGTTTAATGGTAATGGCAAGGTCCTTGGTCATTTTACCGCTTTCAACGGTTTCAATACAAACCTCTTCAAGCGTTTTGCAGAAATTGATCAATTCCTTATTATTATCCAGCATACCACGGAATTCTAAACCTCTTGTCCATGCGAAGATAGAAGCGATAGGGTTGGTTGAAGTTGGCTTGCCCGCCTGGTGGTCGCGGTAGTGACGGGTTACTGTCCCGTGTGCAGCTTCAGCTTCCATGGTTTTGCCATCAGGTGTAACCAAAGTCGAGGTCATTAACCCTAACGAACCAAAACCTTGTGCCACAGTGTCAGATTGTACGTCGCCATCATAGTTTTTACAAGCCCAAACAAAGTTGCCATGCCATTTAAGTGCAGATGCCACCATGTCGTCGATCAAACGGTGCTCATAGGTCAGCTGGTTGGCTTCAAACTCGCCCTTGAACTCATTTTCATAAATTTCCTGGAAGATATCTTTGAAACGTCCGTCATATTTCTTCAGGATGGTGTTTTTCGTAGAAAGATATAGAGGCCATTTTTTCAGTAATGCCTGGTTAAAGCAGGCACGTGCAAATCCTTTGATTGACTCATCAGTATTATACATCGCCAGCGCAACACCATCACCTTTAAAGTTGAATACTTCAAATGATTGTATTTCGCCGCCATCCTCAGGTGTAAAAGTAATGGTTAGCTTGCCTTTACCTTTGGTCAAAAAGTCGGTAGCACGGTACTGGTCGCCAAAAGCATGACGGCCAATGCAGATAGGTGCTGTCCAGTTTGGCACCAAACGCGGAACGTTTGACATGACGATTGGCTCGCGGAAAACCGTACCATCCAAAATATTACGGATAGTACCGTTAGGCGATTTCCACATGTGTTTCAGGTTAAACTCTTTTACCCTCGCTTCATCTGGGGTGATGGTAGCGCACTTTATACCTACACCATATTGTTTAATGGCGTTAGCTGCATCAATTGTTACCTGGTCGTCGGTAGCATCGCGATGCTCGATACCGAGGTCGTAGTACTTAATATCAAGATCGAGATAAGGGAATATCAGCTTATCTTTCATACACTTCCATATAATGCGGGTCATTTCGTCCCCATCCAGCTCAACTACCGGATTTGCTACTTTAATTTTTGACATAACAGGTATTTGTTTTTTAAAAGGTTTCAAATATATAAAATTGAGATTAGCAATTGTATTAAATACATTATTGAAATTGTCTATATCTGGTCAAACAAATAAGGGGTTTTGAACATTGTTTATTGAACTTTTAAGATATTTTTATAAAATTGTGGTATATGAATAGTTTGTACCCGGTCCTATTGAGCACCTAATCAGCGATCATGACGAAATTTGCCGTAAGATTTACACTTTTGACCTTGCTCGCCTGTTTTACTGCTGTGGCATCAAAAGCTCAGTTAGGATACGATTACTCCCAATATGATCTTGGAGCATCCGTAGGTTTCAATTCTTTTTACGGCGATGTACAAACTTCAAAATCAACCAACGCCGTAAGCTTTAATTTTAATTACAACCAAACTGCATTTATTAATTACATTTTTGAGTTCCAGACGGGTAAACTTGCCGGCGGCAATGCCCAAACCGACACATATGGCCGTCAATTTGATGAGTACTACAATTATTACGGTTTCAGGATACAGGTACAGGCTGGCCAGGTTATTGATTACTCACAAAGTCATTTAGCCAATGCCTTTAAAAATCTATATGCAGGTGTCGGCTTGGGGATACTGTATAATAATATAACCAGTATAAACAGGTATTCTATACAAGTTCCTGGTTTTTATACTCCAGGACAGGACAAAAATAACATGTTGTTTTTTCCGGCCAGAATAGGTTATGAATTTAAAATTTTTAATAGATATCAGCGGCCGGATGTTAAGATCGACATCGGTTACCAATACAACATCGCATTTAGTGATGAGCTGGACGGCTTTAAAGCTGGTAAACAAAATGATTCTTACGCCCAGTTCACAATAGGCCTCAAATTTTCAATCGGCGGTGTTACCTCAAACAACAAGCAGATAAGCTATTAAAGCCGGATTATTTTAAATAATAGTTGATTTTTAGACTTTTTGGCAGGATATTTATATATAACCTGTAAAGACTAAAATTATGGCTAAGAACAAATTTTATCCTGAATTTAATGACGAAAATCAGGACAGGGACAAATCATTAAAGGACAGTCTGGGCGAGGAATCAAATGTTGAAGACCTGAGCTATAATGCTGATGACGACAGCTTTGAATACGACGTGGATAGTGAAGACCCTGAATACGATCATCCCGATCCGTACAGAACTTCAGTAAAGAACGGCACTGACATGGATTCAAGTTATGATGAGGCTAATCCATATGATGCGGTAGATGAATATATCCCGAATGAATCGCTCGAAACTGATGTAGACGACCTGGGAATGCATATTGATGACGGCAAGATCGTTGAGGTTGACCCGATAGATGATATTTTATCGAGAACTGATGAAGACAACCGCCCCGACCTGGATGAAGAAGGTTACCCGAAGAATGACAGGGGGAAACGATAATAATTGAATATCGAATACTGAACGTTGAATACCAAATGATGAAGTAATACCTTCGGAGTTCGGTGTTTGATGTTCGTCATTCGATATTTTAGGCAATCAATAATCTACATCCAAATTAAACCGTCTTCTAAGCTCGGCGAGTTGGGGGTTTTTGCTGGCCATATGCTGAAATTTCTCAGAATTAGTATATGGCCGTCTGGCAGCTTTAATTTCATCAATACGTGTAAACACCTCTATATCGAAATTTCTCAGGCTGGTGCGCAGATAATTAAGGATAGAAGGTTTTTCGTCCCTGAATAGTGTTTCCTGTGATTTATTACCTACGATCACTTCAAACTTATAAGGTTCCAGCATAACCGGCGCATTGCCGGTAAATACAGAAACAAGGCTCATATTGCCATCCTTCTTCATTTTAGCCGCATAGTCGCTCCAATGCTTTAGAAAATCTTCCATTGTAAAATCTTCCTTCGCATCGCCCTTAATATAAGGATCATCCTCATCAACAGCATTAACCGGCTTACTGGTCAGGTCCTTCAAAGAAGGTATTTTAACCGATGTAGATGGCGTATTGGTATTGGGCACAAATGGTTGCTTTGGCTTTTCACCTGG
The DNA here is from genome assembly GCA_051960695.1 of Mucilaginibacter sp. Taxonomy (GTDB): domain Bacteria; phylum Bacteroidota; class Bacteroidia; order Sphingobacteriales; family Sphingobacteriaceae; genus Mucilaginibacter. Next base: position 3,218 of record JBQCEA010000739.1, read on the forward strand.
AACCGGTGCACTCTCCGGTTTGATATTGTTTTGGGCTCTGATTTCCGGACTGGCGGTTTTGTAGGCTATAGGAGGATCGCTTAGCACCGGTATAGACTCAGTCTGCTTTGGTAAGTCGGCTGGCGTTACTGCTGAGGTATCAGGTTTTTTTTTTACTTGTCCGGCCTGGGCAGACATTTCAGCGGCAGGAGCCATAAGCATATTGAACGCCGAGGGCAGATGACACATCTTAAGCAGCGCCAGTTCTACCTGCAACCGCTGATTTTTACTCAGCTTATAATTCAGGTCGCATTGATTCGCAATGTTAAGCGCCGAGAGCAGGAATGATACCGGCGACGCTTGTGATTGCTGAAGGTATTTTGCCTTGATACCCTCGCTTACCTCAAGCAGTTTTAAAGTATTTGCATCCTTGCTTACCAGCAGGTTACGAAAATGCTCGGACAAGCCTGATATAAAATGTGCACCGTCAAAGCCTTTAGATAATATCTCATCAAAAAGTAGTAACGTGGCAGCGGTGTCCTCCCTTAACAGACCGTCAATGATATTAAAATAGTAATCGTAATCCAGTATATTCAGGTTATCGATTACGGTGCGATAAGTAACATTCCCGTCAGAAAAGCTTACGATCTGGTCGAACATCGACAAGGCATCCCGCAAGCCACCATCGGCTTTTTGGGCGATGATATGCAATGCATCCTGCTCGTAACTGATACTCTCCTTTTTAGCTATTGATGCCAGATGATTAGCCATATCCTCTACGCGGATACGGTTAAAATCAAATATCTGGCAGCGGGATAAAATGGTAGGAAGTATCTTATGCTTCTCGGTAGTAGCCAAAATAAAGATGGCATAATGCGGCGGCTCTTCCAGTGTTTTCAGAAAAGCATTGAAAGCTGCCTGCGACAGCATGTGCACCTCATCGATGATGTATATCTTATACCTGCCGGCTTGCGGTGGTATACGTACCTGCTCTATCAGGCTGCGTATATCATCAACAGAGTTGTTTGAGGCGGCATCCAGTTCATGAATATTGAAGGAGCTGCCATTCTGAAAAGAGACACATGAATGGCATATCCCGCATGCCTCTCCGTTAGGCTGCAGATTTTCGCAGTTAATGGTTTTAGCCAGGATACGCGCACAAGTGGTTTTGCCTACGCCACGAGGCCCGCAGAATAAAAATGCCTGCGCCAGCTGATTATTTCTAATCGCGTTTTTTAACGTATTAGTAATATGCTGCTGACCTACAACACTTTCAAAAGTAGCCGGGCGGTATTTACGTGCCGAAACAATGAAATTATCCACTGCTGCTAAAGTAGCAAGAATATGCCTTAACTGAAAGTCCCGATGATAAGAATGTTAGTAAAATTCGGGCTCAGCTATTCGTCCTCCTCCTCTGGCAAGTGGTCATCATCATCGGCTGGAGGCAACTCGCCTAATTCTTCATCTTCTTCCTCTACTTCATGCAGGTCGTCAAGATCGCTGGATGTATCGTCGAAATTTTCATCCTCTTCATCAAGCTCGTCATCTTCATCGTCTTCGTCTTCCGGCCCCCACAAGCTTGCATGTTTCAGGAATGAAGTATCTTGCCCGATATCGCTGTTTTTCAAATCTGTAAATAACATAATGGTGCGTTTTTCTGTTAATACAGGCCGGAAATGGATATGTTTTAACGGATTGCAAGTTGGTTAAAATCCGACCAATGGATCATTGAAAAAAGCAGAAAAGAAAGATAATGAAGCCGATAAGTAAGGCTTTTTTTATACCTTAGTTTTAAATCAGCCTGAACTATATGAGGATATTCACAATAATTTGTTTAATAATACTTTTACCGGCCTATGCCTTTAGCACAACGATAGTAATATTTGTTAACGTAAACAAAATTTACATTGGCGCAGATAGCAAGAAGGTTATCAAGGGTTTCCATTTTAACAAGTCAGGCAAGAGAGTGGAAGTAGACTCCACGGCCTACGTTTGTAAGATAAATTCCATTAATGATAAATGGTTTTGCGTTGATGGGTATCTTGCCGGGGACCTAATAACGGCGGCTAAATTTGGATTTAGCGGCAGAGGTACAATAACTCAACAAATTAACAGGACCAAGGCATATTTATATAAAAGAATGCCTTTAAAATTAGAATATATTAAACGTCACGACTCTAAAAACTATAAATTAAACACAATTGATTATTTTTCTCAAATAGCGTTCTGCTCTTTTAAAAAAGGCATTCCATATGTTTATCTTTTAAAAATAAAAAAAGCGGGTGAACTAAGAAAAAAGGTAAATATCAGGATTGATATGGATGTGATCAGTAACGGGCAATTAAAGATGTTTGGGATGCATCAAGAGGTATTAAGATCCATGAGAGGCGCAAATTATTTTTTTGAAAATGGTGAAAAAGGGATTGGTGTTGCCGAAACTATGGTAGACTTGATCAACAGAGAAATTAAAGCGCATCCCCAAGATGTAGCGGCTCCCATTAGCGTAGTTGAGTTATCGGAAAATAACCCACCATATTGGAGCTACCACGGAGTTTGTAAATAAACCTCTTAAGCAAATAATATCTAAATACGCCTTGCGCCAACCGCTTTGCGATTTCCCTCTGCAATAAATGTGAAACTTTGTGAAATTTATGCAAAAAATTCATACATTTGCAGCCCCGTTTAGTGCGGGTAAAACATTAAAATAAAGCAAGATAATGCAACAGTACGAAACCGTAGTAGTTCTTACCCCGTTGTTATCTGAAGAATCAGCGAAAGAGGCTATCGCCAAATTCGTTAAGATCCTGAAGGATAACGGAGCCGAAATTGTCCAGGAGGATAATTGGGGTTTGAAGAAATTAGCGTACCCTATCCAGAAAAAAACAACAGGGTATTATCACTTAACTGAATTTAGGGCTCCGGGTGATTTAATTAACAAATTGGAGATCGAATACCGTCGTGATGAGCGCGTTCTGCGTTTTCTGACCATTGCACTGGACAAACACGCCATTGCTTACAACGAGAAAAAACGCAGCGGTGCTTTCAATCAGAAAAAAACCGCTAAAGCAGAGGAGGCAGAAAAATAATGGCTAACGAACAGATCCAATACGTTACCGCTCCTAAGGTGGACGATAACCGTAAAAAATACTGCCGCTTCAAAAAGAACGGGATCAAGTATATCGATTACAAAGACGCTAACTTCCTTTTGAAGTTTGTTAACGACCAGGGTAAAGTATTACCCCGCCGCTTAACCGGTACTTCATTAAAGTTCCAGCGTAAAGTGGCACAGGCTGTTAAGCGTGCTCGCCACATCGGTTTATTACCTTACGTAACAGATTCTTTAAAATAATCAGGGAGGTTTAAACAATGGAAGTTATTTTAAAACAAGATGTAAAAAACCTCGGTGAGAAAGACGATATCGTAAAAGTAAAACCAGGTTATGGCCGTAACTATCTTATCCCGCAAGGATTTGCTACACTGGCTACTGAATCTGCCCGCAAAGTTTTAGCTGAGAACCTGAAACAAGCGCAGCTCAAACAAGAAAAGATCCGTAAAGACGCTGATGCGATTGCTGCCAAACTGGAAGGTGTAAAACTGACCATCGGTGCGAAAGCAGGCGAAAGCGGTAAAATATTTGGCGCTATCAACACTATTCAAATTGCTGACGCTTTGAAAAAAGAAGGATTTGAAGTTGACCGTCGTCGTATCACTTTTGATACCGAACCTAAAATGATCGGCGAATACACTGCCAATCTGAACCTACACAAAGAAGTAAAGGTTAAGGTTCCTTTCGAAGTGGTAGCAGAGTAATTGAATTTCGGATTTCGGAATTACAATCTCGATTTTAAAATTAGTGATTTGAAAGGTGCTTAGTGAAAGCTAAGCACCTTTTTTATGAATAAATGTTATTCCGAACATGCGAGGCGGATAGCGCATGTCTCCAAAATCAAAACAAATCCGAAATTGAAATTCCGAATTCCGAAATAATAAAATATTTTAGCCACATGAAACGCGGCGGCATCCTGAAGCTTATCCTTCGCATCCTTAAACTTGCCCTTATACTTTTCTTTGCGGTCAGCATATTATGGGTATTACTTTACCGCTGGGTAAACCCGCCTGTTACCTGGCTGATGATCAGTCGAGGATTTGAACGCAAGGCTGCCGGAAAGGAATGGAAGATAGACAAGCAATGGATAGATTTTGATGATATATCCGACCCGATGAAACGCGCCGCAGTCGCAGCAGAAGATCAGAAGTTTCTCGACCATTTCGGGTTCGACTTTAAGGCGATGGAAAAAGCTATTGACAAGAACGCACACAGTCATAAGCTACAAGGCGGCAGCACCATATCGCAGCAGACTGCCAAGAACGTTTTTTTGTGGCCGGGACGATCTTATGTCCGTAAAGGATTTGAAGCTTATTTCACCGTACTGATTGAGCTTTTCTGGAGCAAGAAGCGCATTATGGAGGTTTACCTGAACGAGATAGAAATGGGCGACGGTATTTACGGTGTGGAAGCAGCAGCGCAGAATTACTATCACAAATCGGCAAGTGACCTTAACACCTACCAGGCAGCAGCTATAGCTTCTATATTTCCCGACCCGCTTAAATGGTCGCCAACCAATCCAACTGATTATGTCCGCCACCGTCAGTACCTTATACGCAAGAATATGAGAAGGCTCGGGCCGTTGGATTTTTGAGTTTGGTTGATTAAATTGATTTAGTTAAGTGGTTGATTAGGTTCAAAACATTCTAACTTATTCACTTAGTCCAACTCAATCAACTAAGATTGATACTTCCAATTCCTTGACTTGCCCTCAGCTATCCATTCCATAGCCTGCTCCATACGCTTTTCACGTGTTGCGTCTGATTTTGCATCGGCGAACCATTCCAGGTATTCCCGCTTTTTTGAGGGACTGAACTTTTCAAAATTATCCATCGCTGCTAAGCTTCCTCTTAACAATTTATCAAAATCAGCCGGCATGGGCAGCTCCGGTTTTGGGGCTGAAGGCTTT
>JBQCEA010000740.1:0-4103 GCA_051960695.1 Mucilaginibacter sp.
AAAGTCGCCGCCAAATTCAAAGTAGTTTTTCGAACTGAAAACAAATGGATGCTCCGGCGTTGATGGCCCCGGCTGGTTGATATTCTGAACTAATCCTAATGAAACGTTTAAAGAATTAATACCAAAATTGGGGACTCTAACGGCCACGTTTGAATAATGAAAAAGATCGATTCCTGCCTGTAACCCGGTTGATTGTGTAATTGCCCCAAAAAGCTTAAGCCCTGCCTGTGCCGCTAAATTGATATGGCTGCCTACCAAAGGATTATAGTTATCAAAATAGTTTATAGTTGAATAAGCAAATCCGAAGCCTGGTGTAAATAAAAGTTTGATCGGCCCCGCTTGTATTAATGGTATCTCAAGCCGGCCCATTACACTGTAAACATCCCCCAATGTGCCTTTTGTGGCCACGTCGTTGTCTATAATAACTGATCCAAAGCTACGGTAGGAAGCTATCACATCGATCGATCTTAGGTTCAGCATCCTAACAAAAGCGGCGCTGTCATTCGTCATATTAAAATGATAACCCAGCTCGCCGCCCCAAACATTGCCCTTAAGTGTATAATTATCCGGTGTAAAAACGCTCAAAGCATGAATTGCCGTAAATTCCAGCTGATCATTATTGCTTTGCGCTAAAACCTGGCCCGACAGCAAGGCGCAGAAAGTAAAAAGAAATATAAATTTGCGGAGCATCTGCAAAAAGGTTGATGTGCACTTAGTTAGTTTTCAATGATTTGATAAAATCGAAATTAACTAAATATTGTTTTACCGACTTATTTATTAAACATATTGTTTAATAATTGCCTGTACGTTAAACCATTTTCATTTTATTTTCATGATAGCGGCATATTTTCGCGGTAAATGATGTTAGGAAAGATCTACCTTGAAAGTCCGGCATCCTTATCAACCCCTATTTAACAATGTCTGCTTATAAAAACTCAAGCATGTTAGCCGTAAAAAGTTATAATAACGACCTTCATATTTTCAGACGTACCATGCGCCTGATGGGGAATCTCTTCGAGATCAGTGTGGTTGGCAATAATCCCGTGTGGGCCGATAGCTGCATAGATGGGGCGATTGCAGAGATAAACCGGGTTGAAAAACAATTAAGTGCCATTACTGATGGCAGTCTCATCCAGGAGATAAACCGTAATGCGGGGCTAAAACCGGTTAAGGTCAACGCAGAGATATACAGACTTATTGAACGTTCTATCAAAATATCAGAACTAACACAAGGTGCTTTTGATATTACTTACAACGCTGCTGAAAACGGCCAATCTGCGCAAAATCCGGCCAACTACAAAAATGTCGTCCTGGATGAAGCAGCCAATACCATTTTCTTAAATGAAAAAAGTATGCGCATAGGTTTTGGTGCAATAAGCAAAGGCTATGCTGCCGACAGGGCCAAATACATTCTGCAAATGGCCGGAGTAGCCAGCGGTGTTATCAATGCCGGTGGCGACCTGTTAACCTGGGGTCTTCAGCCCGATAATAACCCCTGGACCATTGCCACTGCCGATCCGAGGCAACAAGGCCAACCTTATGCCAAAATGAACATCAGCAATATGGCTGTAGCAACTTCAGGCAATTTCGAGAAAAACGCCAATATTAATGATAAAACACAGGTTAGCGACATTGACGCCAAAAAAGGCTTCCCGGTAAGTGAGCTTAAAAGCGTTAGTGTAGTAAGTCCTACTGCCGAGCTTTCGGATGCAATGGCAACCCCGATCATGCTGATGGGTGTAAACGCCGGTTTGTACCTGATCAATAAATTACAGCAGTTGGCCTGCGTTATTATTGATGATCATGACCGTATTTATACCTCAAAAGAGATCAATTATTTAGTTTAGTTTTAAACATCGCCTTATTTAATAAAACATGATAAAGGTGATGCAGCAATATTTACCCTTCTTTGGCATAATCCCTCACGCATCAGATAACGATATTTTATCATTTTTTGACTATAATAGCAACGTTGTAAACAGGCGGGTTTGCGGATGTACCGGGTTATGCTAATAATATTTAAAACGCTTTCAAGTTTCTCTGTTTCAAATGACTAAATGGTTTGTGCATATCGCCTTCCTGTTGATACTCATACCATGCTTATCTTCTGCAAATTCTAATAGCAGTAGTCATTCCCACACTTTTCATCATCCTATCTATTTAGTTTTTGCTGATTCAGCAGAGCATATTCTTGCTGATACGACCAAAACCAAACAGCAAAAGCAGCAGGAGGCTGAAGAAAAAAAGAAAATAAAAGAAGTAGCGAAAGCAAAGCGTTTGCCAAAACCTGAAAAGGTTGGGGATGAGGACAATAACCCGGAGAAAAAGACCAAGCCTAAACGGCAACGCAGGCCGCCGGGCATGGAAAGGCCGCCTGAAATACCAAGAAGAAACGGAACTTAACCAAAATGATTTAGTACTATATTGCAGCGTATTGAAATGAAATATTTTTGCACATTATTTCTATTTGGCATTTGCATTAATGCAGGTGTTTATGCCGCTGGGCATAACCTTTCAATCAGCAGAGCGGATAAGTTTAAACCCGACACAGATACTGTGACCCGTAAAAAATCACTTTCTGTTGGGGTAAGCTATGGTAGTGATGCGCAATTTTTCGGTCGCACCGGGCCGGTAAAATATCCTTACCTCAATTCGGATATCATTTATAATACTAAATCAGGCTTCTTTGTTTACAGCTCTATTTACAAGGTATTAGGCTCAATACCAGTAGTTGACGAAACCGATCTTGGCGGAGGCTACCTTTACCGGTTTTCATCAAAATTCACGGGTAACGTTAGTTATACCCGGTTCATTTTTAACAGGAATGCCCTCATTATTAAGTCCGCATCATCCAACGATGTCAATTTTAGCAATTCGTACGACTGGAATATTCTGAAGTCAAACGTTACACTGGACTATCTCTTCGGTGAATCTGATGACTTCTTTGTCACGATCAACAATTCAAAATATTTCGAGACCAACTGGAGTATTTTTGACGATAAAGATTATCTCTCCTTTAATCCCGGGTTTTCCTTTATCCTCGGCACACAAAATTTTGTGCAGAAATACTCGATGAACCATCCTGGCAGGTTTATTTCGGATCATGACGGTGATGAACATATACCACCACCGCAATTGTATCCCCAATACGCGGGTTATAACAGCGAGTTCCATTTATTGAATTATAGCCTGAAAATACCTGTAGCCTACAATAGACCACACTATACGGTTGAGTTTGCATACCGGTATTCAATACCTTATAACGTGGAAGGCATATTAAAAAACCGCCGTGAATCGTTCTATAACCTGACATTTTACTATGTTTTTTATTGATGCCGTATGAATGTTCTTATCGTTGAAGACGAAAAAGCCCTTACCAATGAACTGGAGCTGTTTTTGACCGGCAGCAACTACATTTGTGAAACATGTTATGACGGCACATCAGCATCTGAAAAGATCGCAACAAACCTGTATGACTTTATATTAATCGACCTTGGACTACCTGACTATGATGGTTTGGATCTGTTAAAGGAAGCGAAGAAATTTAATCCAGAGGCTGCATGTATAATTCTTACCGCCCGTGCCGAAGTAAGCGATCGTATTAAGGGTTTGGATCTGGGCGCTGATGATTATCTGCCAAAGCCTTTTTCGTTACTGGAATTACAAAGCCGGATGCAGGCTATTACCCGTCGCAAATTCGGACTGAAAAATTCTGCTATAACTCTGGGCGATTTTACGATAGATCTGACCAACCGTACGATCTCCCACAGCGGAACGATCATCAACCCAATCACTAAAAAAGAGTTCGACCTGGTGGCTTATATGCTGTTACATAAAAACCGCACTCTCACAAGGTCGCAACTAAGCGAACACATCTGGGGGAGTATTGTGAATGATGATTACGATTCGAACTATATCGATGCCCATATTAAAAATATCAGGAAGAAATTAAATGCTTATAGTTCACCCGACTGGATAGAAACCGTGCGCGGCTTAGGCTACAGGATCAACCTAAATAACTGAAATTGAAGCTCGGCACCAAATTAACGCTGTTTAATACCATCTCGAAAATGGTAATAGTGGTGTTGTTTGTGCTGCTGTTG
>JBQCEA010000741.1:0-2556 GCA_051960695.1 Mucilaginibacter sp.
AGATATCGCTGCTTATTTTCACCTGAAGCCGAAGTAGCTGGTCTATTTCCATTGAGGTACGGTTAATTGATGCGTACAGACCATCATTAACTATACGGTTTAAAGCTGAGCTGTCGGCTCCTTTTAGTACTGCCTTTAACTGTTGAAGCAGTGCATCCACTTCAATTATTGATGTATCTGCTTTTCGGGCGATACTTTCCTCCCGGGTTGTAAAAAAGGTGGTTAAATAAGCATTCCATTCAGCGTGTATACTGTCTTGCGCGTACTGTACCCGTTTATATCCCTCGCCAAAGCCGATCTCTCTATTATTTGCTTGCTGCACAGTATAAAGGATGTTTTCATAATAAAAACGGATATTACCAAGTTGCTGAACAGGCAACATCCGGTCATTGTACATAGTACGGGTATTTTGGCGCATGACGTTCATCTGCACAATGCCGTAAATGCCCATTCCGATGATGAATGCGGTTAATACTGCAACCAACAGGTACAGTTTTGCAATAGTCTGAAGCTTTCTAACCATCGCGAGCGCTTTTAAAACGGACCTATCTGAATTTACATTTAAAATAAAAAATAAGTTCTGGCAGAATGAATTTGTTATTGATAAAGTCATGGCAATCAACGGATAAGACTTTGCTGCTAATGGTTGAAAAAAGCGAAAAGGCTAATCAGGTGCTAAGTAGCTATATTGCCGTAATACAAACCCAAAAGGAGCTTTCAATGTTTTACAAACTCAAAACATATTTGAAATCCCTACGACAAGATATTTAATAGTAACTTGCTTTTTATTTATGGACTTTTCGCCCGGATGGCAATCTCATCTTTATTCGTGAGATAGTCCAGATCAATACAGGCTAATATATGCATCCAATAAGTATATATAGCGTACATTTATGGGAACAGGGTAGTATATCAATTGGCTAGATTACCACATTCGGGTTGTGGAGGTTCCCGGTTCGAGTCCGGGTTACCCTACCAAATCGGACAAGCTTGAAAAATCAAGCTCGTCCGATTTTTTTTGATATCGATGTGCAATAGTTAGATCCCTTTAGGAGCGTTTAGCTCATGCTGCCCCTTACCAAATATTTTATTTCATCCAAATCAAATCTGGTTTAATTGCAAGGTACGCTGAAATAAAAAGTAGAACCCTTGTTAGGTTTACTTTCTACCCATATATTACCATTATGGCGCTTAATGATCTCATAACACAAATACAGGCCAATGCCAAACCCGGAAATGTTTTGGGTATAGTTATTTTCCACCCGGTAAAACCGTTTGAAAAGCTGACCTATGTCTTTAGGTGGAATCCCTATGCCTTCATCTTTTACCGCCACAATAGCCATATTGTCTTTTTGGCCGCATGATACTTTCACCGGGCTTCCCGCAGGAGAATATTTGATAGCATTACTTAATAAATTGCTTAATACCTGCATCAGCTTTTCCTTGTCGGCATTTATAAATATAGAATCACAAAGGTCAAGAATAACAGAATGCCTTGTGGCCAGGACGTCATTTTCTTCTACGGTTTCCTTTACCATTGCCGGTAAATCAAAACGTTGAATGTTCAAGGTCATTTTTCCTTCCTGAACTCTGGCAACATCAAGAAACGCGATGATTATCTTTCGCATTTTTTCAACCTGGTTATGAACTTTTTGTAGTGACGTCAATATAAACTTGCCTGCAAATTTACTTGCTTTCCCCATCAGCATTTGAACATAGGCTTTCATACTGGTAAGGGGAGTTTTAAGTTCGTGGCTAACCATAGAAATAAAATCATTCTTTCGAATGTCATCTAATTTCTGCTCGGTTATATCCATTGCAGTGCCTGATATTCTCCCGTTGGTGCCATAATCCGGATATAATTTACCGGTCACCTTTAACCAGCGCAGCTTTTTATCATAGTGTCCGATAACAGGCAATTCATAATTTATAACCTCTTCATTCAATATTGCCGTTGCCAGCACATCTCTGGACTTTTGCCTGTAATCTTCCCTAACCTGACCGATGAGATCTTCTACGCTGGGGTTGTCATCAGGCCTTAGCCCGAGAATTTCCTTAGCGCGAAGGGACAGCGTAAGTTTCTGGTCAGGCAATTCGATATACCACGTGCCAAGCTGTGCAGACTCGATAGCCAGCCTCAACCGTTCTTCAAACTGAACAGCTTTTCGTCGTTGCGCATCAGCAAATTCAAATGCAGATTGTTTTTTTTGAACATCCTTAATTGCATCTGAAATATCCATTAAGATATGCATGATATGTGTAAGCTCTCCGGCTTCATTTATTAAGGGAGCGTTAATTATTCTCAGATAACGATGCTTTGGATTTCCTTTCTTGTCCTTCACCTCAACGTGCAAATTGGGCAAGAGATCCTGCTGCCGGGTAGATACAACCTTGTTAAAACTATCTACCAGTACCTGATAGCTTTTTTCATCACGCTGCAGGCGGTGTTTAAGAAATGAATCAAAAAAACCTTTTCCTTCCAAATCTTGAAGTATTACGCCGCCTGTTTCCAGATAAGCCTTGTTCGCGGCAACGATCGTAAACAGAGGCGGGTTA
>JBQCEA010000742.1:0-2738 GCA_051960695.1 Mucilaginibacter sp.
ACTTTAATTCGCTTAAGGAATTATTGAATATTACCGATGGTAACCTCGCTTCTCACCTTAAAGCATTGGAGAAGGAAGAATACATAACTGTGCACAAAAGTTTCCTCGGCCGCAAGCCCAACACTACTTACCAGGCTACAGATAAGGGCAGGAAAGCATTTAGGGAACACCTGGATACTTTAGAACAGTTGATCAGGCAGCAAAAGAAGAAATAAAAAATTTTTAACAAAAATTTCATAATACCGATTTGGTTTTTGGTATAAAATATACTACATGGTCCTAAATTTTTAAATTATTCATCTATGAGCCGTGAATTGATAGAAGTTTCTGAGCAGATTGATGAGCAATTTGAAATAGAAGAGATAGATATTGATAGTGATGATTTTTGGCAATCTATTTTGAATTTGTTTATCTGATACCTGTTTATTTTGCTGCATTTATCACCTTTTCTGGTGTGACGAAAATCTGTATGCCGCTGGTTTGCAACTAAAGCAATAAAAAAAGCCCCAATTGCTTGAGGCTTGAATAAATTGCTTAAGATCTTCAGCGTTTAGCGTCTGTTCTTAAAGTATTTGAAGTCTTTGCCGATAAACCTTGCACTGCCGCCCAGTTCTTCTTCAATACGCAGCAACTGGTTGTATTTAGCGATCCTGTCTGAACGGGAAATAGAGCCGGTTTTGATCTGTCCGCAGTTTAAGGCTACAGCCAGGTCAGCAATAGTTGAATCTTCAGTTTCGCCTGAACGGTGGCTCATTACTGAAGTATATCCATGAGTTTGAGCCAAAGTAACAGCGTTGATAGTTTCAGTAAGCGAACCGATCTGGTTTACTTTAACCAGGATAGAGTTGCCGATACCTTTGTCAATACCCTCCTGCAGACGTTTAGTATTGGTTACAAAAAGGTCGTCACCTACTAACTGAACTTTGTCGCCAATTTTATCCGTTAATAATTTCCAGCCATCCCAATCGTCTTCAGCCATACCATCCTCGATAGAAATAATTGGATATTTAGCAGCTAATTCGGCTAAATAATCAGCTTGCTGAGCGCTGGTACGAACGGCGCCTTTATCGCCTTCGAATTTAGTATAGTCGTATTTGCCGTCTTTAAAGAACTCGGACGATGCACAATCCAGCGCCAGGCAAATATCAGATCCTGGTTTGTAACCAGCTTTTTCAATAGCTTTTAAGATAGTTTCAGCAGCGTCTTCAGTGCCATCGAATGTTGGGGCGAAACCACCTTCATCACCCACCGCAGTTGAAAGGCCACGATCATGCAATATCTTTTTCAGATTATGGAACACTTCCGAACCCCAGCGTAATGCTTCAGAGAATGATGGAGCGCCAACCGGCATGATCATAAATTCCTGGAATGCGATAGGGGCGTCAGAGTGCGAGCCACCGTTGATGATGTTCATCATCGGGATTGGCAGCGTATTGGCATTAACACCACCGATGTAGCGGTAAAGCGACTGGCGGCTTTCCTGTGCGGCAGCTTTAGCAACAGCTAAAGAAACACCCAGGATAGCGTTTGCGCCTAATTTGCCTTTGTTTTCAGTGCCGTCGATTTCGATCATTAATGCATCAATCGCATTCTGTTCGAAAACGTCCAGGCCCTGAAGTTCTTTAGCCAAAATGTCGTTCACATTAGCAACGGCGTTTAAAACACCTTTGCCCATATATTTTGATTTGTCGTTATCACGCAGTTCAACCGCTTCGTGAGCGCCGGTTGAGGCACCAGAAGGCACAGCCGCACGGCCTAAAGCGCCATTTTCGGTCAGTACATCAACTTCGATAGTAGGATTACCACGCGAGTCGAGGATCTGGCGGGCGTGAACATCAATAATTAAGCTCATCTTAAAATGATTTTAGGTAATGAAAATAGATAGTGTTAAAAATACACTATTGGTTTGTTTATTGCAAATATACAAATCAATTAAACTTTTGATAAATAAAGTTGACGATTGTGTGTGTTGTGAGAAAGACCGGAAGTCGGCATAAGTCCGAAAGATTTGATGCGAAAGGATTGAAAACTAATATTGAGTTAATGTGAGGAAGACCGGAAGTCCGCTAAGTCCAAAAGATTCTACGCGAAGAGGACTTAAGACTCAAAACTCAAGACTCAGAACCCAAAACTTTTTTACTCCCACCTAAAGGTTTTCACTGCCACACCATAAACAATAACGAACCAGATAGCCAGTATCAGCAGCTGATGTGTAACATCACCAAGGGAAGCGCCTTCAAAAGCCACGTTTCGCATAGCCGTATTTAAATAGGTTAGGGGCAAGATATTACTAAATGCCTGCAACCATGAAGGAAAAGCAGTAGTTGCAAAGAATGTACCCGACAATAGAAATTGTGGCAGCGTAACAATATTGGCTATCGGCGGTACAGAACTTTCATTTTTGGCAATTCCCGAAATGATAAAACCAAAACCCATGAAAACAATAAGGCCGATAGCCGATAAGATCAGCATATTGATAACGGTAACTACGCCATGGATAAGCGTGAAACCAAAGAAATAATGTCCTACCAGGATAATAAATACCGCACCGATCCAGGAAAAGATAAGCCTTGCGATGGCCTCGCCTAAAACAATACTGTATTTTTTTACAGGTGTTGCAAAAAAGCGTTTGATAACTAAGGTAATACGCAAACTCAGGAATACGAACGCCGTACCGAATACACCTGCACTCAGCAATGAAAAGCCCAGCATGCCCGGTAGTAAAAAGTCGATATAAT
>JBQCEA010000743.1:0-2583 GCA_051960695.1 Mucilaginibacter sp.
ATGTCGAATGATACTTCGATCTGTGGCACACCACGCGGAGCTGGCGGGATTCCATCTAAGTGGAAGCGGCCTAAAGTTCTGTTTTGTGCAGCCATTGGGCGCTCACCTTGTAAGATATGTATCTCTACCGAAGGCTGACTGTCAGATGCGGTTGAGAATACTTCCGATTTTTTGGTCGGAATGGTAGTGTTGGCTTCGATCAGTTTGGTCATTACACCGCCCATGGTTTCGATACCTAATGAAAGCGGGGTAACGTCTAACAGTAACACGTCTTTCACTTCACCGGTTAATACGCCACCTTGTATAGCAGCACCTATGGCAACCACTTCGTCAGGGTTAACACCCTTTGAAGGAGCTTTGCCAAAGAATTTCTGTACAGCATCCTGTATAGCAGGGATACGGGTTGAACCACCTACCAGGATAATCTCATCGATATCAGAAGTACTTAAACCAGCTGCTTTAAGTGCTGATCTGCAAGGCTCGATAGTACGTTTGATCAGCGGATCAACCAGTTGCTCAAATTTAGCACGGGTCAACGTTTTCACCAAGTGCTTAGGCATACCGTCAGCAGCGGTGATATATGGCAGATTGATCTCGCTTTGAGTTGAGCTTGACAACTCGATCTTAGCTTTCTCAGCCGAGTCCTTTAAACGCTGTAAAGCCATTGGGTCTTTACGCAGGTCAACACCTTCTTCGCTCTTGAACTCGTCGGCCAGCCAGTCGATGATAGCCTGGTCAAAGTCGTCACCACCTAAGTGAGTATCACCATCGGTTGATTTTACTTCGAACACGCCGTCGCCTAATTCCAGTACCGACACGTCATGCGTACCACCACCGCAGTCGAACACAACGATCTTCATATCCTTGTGCGCTTTGTCCAGGCCATAAGCCAGGGCAGCAGCAGTAGGTTCGTTAATGATACGTTTTACAGTTAAGCCAGCAATTTCACCAGCTTCTTTAGTAGCCTGGCGCTGTGCATCGTTAAAATATGCCGGAACGGTAATAACCGCTTCGTTCACTTCAGTACCTAAGAAATCCTCAGCTGTTTTCTTCATTTTCTGAAGGATCATAGCTGAAATTTCCTGAGGAGTATATTTACGGTCGTCTATCTCAACGCGCGGAGTATTGTTATCGCCTTTTACCACTTTGTATGGTACACGTGCGATCTCTTTTCTTACTTCATCGAATTTATTACCCATGAAGCGCTTGATAGAATAAATAGTTTTGGTTGGGTTAGTAATAGCCTGACGCTTGGCAGGGTCGCCCACCTTACGCTCGCCATTGTCAACAAATGCTACAATTGACGGCGTAGTACGTTTACCCTCGCTATTGGCAATAACTACCGGTTCGTTACCTTCCATCACCGCCACGCAAGAGTTCGTTGTTCCTAAGTCGATTCCTATTATTTTAGACATATATGATTGATTTTTCCTTTACTAAATAGATTTTATTATCTTATCAACAAGGGTTGTGCCAATATGAATTTGGCAGAAAAATCAGCTTCAATACCTTATTAACGCTTATTGTTTAGTCAGAAAAAGCTACACTTAGAATGACAGGTTGGCAGTTGGAATAAAGGAGGTGAAAGCGAAGATTAAGGGTGGAGATGGCAAGGCTAAAGAAAGAGTGTCACACTGAGGTTCTCGAAGTGTGTGTGATGGCCTACGCTCATGCTTCGAGTGCCTCAGCAAGCCTTTATTCGCGCGTCCTTGTCGGCAGACAGGCGAGGAACGAAGCAACCGACCAAAGGGAGCTCATTGATACCAATGAAAACAAAGCATCTCATCAATAATCTCATTACAAACTATACTGTCATTCTGAACATAGCGAAGAATCTACATATAAAGCATGGCGTTTAAGATCTCTACACCAAGTTAAGCGTCGGCGCTTAAAAGATTCGAGTGCTGATACTCGAATTGGCTTGAGATCCCCTTTGTTAGGTAGTTACTTAAAGGTTGAAACATCAAGTTTATATAAGGGCCCGTCAATGGTATCTTTATCAATCAATGGATTCAATGGCATCATCTTCGAAAAATAAAAGCTATCATTTTTTTGATTAGCTACATAAAAATAGATATTAAAGCCGCCTGTATTTTTGAATATGGGTATGTAAACGGTGGTATCATTATTTTCCCCATATATTTGTATACCGCCCGCAATTTTAATTTGGGTGCTTTGAAAAGTAGGTATCAATGGCGGATATAAGTTATTAGAGACCTGGATCCTGGATTTCATGAAATACCGTTTGCTAACGTTAAAATCGTATACTAATGATCCTCCTACGTCTGCTATTTGCTGAATTTTCCTATACTGATCAAAGTTAAACGGGTATAAGCTATTTTTCGGCCCGATCGAAAAAACATTGGTTGCGAGTTTGCCTAAACTTAAATAATAAGCATTTCCCTTTCCGGTAGTAGTATATTTAAACGAATACTTTCCGTTTGCATCTGTAACGCCAGAACCTATTATGCCAATGAACTCACTACTTTGCCGGAAAAGACTTTGGGAATTTTTATACTCGCTAACTGTTACAATTAAATTGGGATAGGGCTCATGATTCATATCATCATAAGCCATACCAGA
>JBQCEA010000744.1:0-2470 GCA_051960695.1 Mucilaginibacter sp.
GGCACTGGCGGCGGAGGCGGTACAGGCACTATTACCGGTATGCATGCTATTATTAGTGTTCAGTCGGGGTTGGCACTTGACGGCGGCCCCAATACGCTGAAGACTAAACCATGGCTTTATGGTGTAAATGGTACGGCCGATCAGCAATGGACGATCACGGCATCAGGAAGCGGTTATTCTATTATCAGCGTTCAATCCGGATTAGCACTCGATGGATCTACCAATAAACTGAAGAGTTATCCATGGCTTTACACATCGAATGGTTCAACTGATCAGCAATGGAAAATTACGGCATCGGGGAGTGGCTATGCCATTACCAGTGTACAATCAGGCCTTGCGCTTGATGGGGGGCCTAATACACAGGGAACCTATCCATGGCTTTATACGGCAAATAGTACAGCCGATCAGCAGTGGTTAATTCAATAAGGATTTAAAATTCTAAGGCAAGCACCATTAAATAGTGGTGCTTGCATTTTAAATTCGCAGTTATAGTCGAATCCTCAATTCGATATTTAATTCTACAGTTTAAATAATCCGGATATACTGACACAAACAGCCTGAGATCACTGTTAATATTATGTTAAATATCTATTATGAAAACATATACTGTAGTTGTTGAAACGCCAAAGGGTTCTACTCAAAAGTATGATTACGAAGAAAAATTAAATGGCTATCGCCTTGCTAAGATCATGCCGACCGGGATGATATTTCCTTATGACTTCGGATTTATTCCGGATACTGAAGGCAGCGATGGCGACCCTTTGGACGTGATCCTTATTTCGGAGTTTTACAGCTTTCCTGGTTGCATTGCAGAGTGCCGGATCATAGGCGGTATTATAGCTGAACAGGAATCAAAAAAAGGTATGATCCGCAATGACCGCTTTATCGCCGTTCCCCAACTCTCTCTGGTATATAGTGAGATCAATGATATTTCCGATCTGCCTGCTAAACTTGTATCGGAATTGCAGGAGTTCTTTGTCAACTATAATCGTGCAGAAGGGAAAGAATTTAAGCCATTGGGAACAATAAATGCCAAAGAAGCAAAACGACTGATCACGAAATAAAAATGGATAATCGTTATTATTAAATAGCTAATCAAGCCTTACAACCACTGCATCGTTTCCATACAAGTCTACTGTTCCTTGCATGATCATTCCTTCCATTTCCGGAGATGTCGAAATTTCGATCCGGCCCTTTAACGGCATTTGCGGTGACTTAAAATAGTAAGGACGATGTGACAAATTGAGAATTACCAGAAAGCGGGATGATCCCGGTATTTCGCGGATATAGGCAATGGCTTGGATATCAGAATGTACTGGAATATAATTGCCAATATTTAATGCAGGTTCACTATTCCGCAGTTGAATAAGTTTCTGATATAAGGTGAGTATTGAATTTGGATCGTTCTGCTGTGTTTCTACATTGGCAGACTTATAATTTTTATCGATACGCAGCCAGAGTTTGCTTTCACTGAAACCAGCATTTTCCTTTGCGCTCCATTGCATGGGTGTCCGGCATGGATCACGGCTCAAATTCTTGTCGGGCATATTTAAGCCTTGTGGGTCCTGCACTTCGTCAAAAGGGATCGGTACATCCCGCATTCCGATCTCATCGCCATAATATAATGTTGGGGTACCTCTTAAAGTTAATAAAAGCATCGCGGCAACCTTGGCTTGCTCACTACCGATCCTGCTCATTAAGCGCGGCCTGTCATGGTTGCCCAGCACCCAATTTGGCCATCCGCCCGGCGGCAAAGCACCTTCATATTCAGATATGGCAGCAGCAATTTTAACAGAATCCCATGGAACTGTGAGCAACAGAAAATTAAATGGTAAATGTGCACCATTGTTCTGATCGCCATAATAAGTCATAAGCTGATGTATGGGAAGATAAATTTCGCCTACCATCATGCGGTCATCATATTCATCCAGTACCTGCCGCATTTTTTGTACGATGCCATTTACTTCAGGCTGGTCTGTAGAATAAACGGGAAGCAATTGGTCATAAGTCGGCATTTCAGGCTTATAATCGGGGTTTACGGGATTATCCCTAAGCTTTGCATCTTTGATCATGTGCCACATTACATCCACCCGGAATCCGTCAACGCCTTTATCCAGCCAAAAGCGCATAGCATTGAACATAGCTTCCTGTACCTGTGGGTTACGCCAGTTCAGGTCGGGCTGTTCTTTCAAAAAGCCATGGTAATAGTATTGGCCAGTGTGCTTATCCCATTCCCAACCGCTGCCGCCAAATACGCTCAGCCAGTTATTTGGCGGGCCGCCACCAGGAGCGGCATCATGCCACATATACCAATCCCGCTTAGGGTTATCCCTTGATGACTTTGACTCCAGGAACCAGGGGTGTTGATCGGATGTATGATTAGGCACAAAATCCATGATCAGCTTCATGTCTACGCCATGTACCGCATTAAGCAGCGCATCGAAGTCAGCCATTGAGCCGACTAATGGAT
>JBQCEA010000745.1:0-3111 GCA_051960695.1 Mucilaginibacter sp.
CTGCCCTTTTTCTACTTTATCCCCGGGTTTGATCTTCACTGATTTCACTACAACATCCCCGGGCGATTTGATAATGTTTTCCATTTTCATGGCTTCCAGTATAAAAAGGTTCTCTCCTTTTTTTACTTCATCACCCTCTTTTACAAATATCTTAAGTACAAGCCCAGGCATTGGCGCCTTTACCTCACTTATTTTGGCATTATTTAAATTACTCATGCCCAATTTGTCCAGTAAAATATCGAACTGATCTTTAGCAGTAACGGTGTAAATATTCCCGTTTACTTTTATTTCAGCGGTTTTGGTTTCCGGATCAAATTGTACTACCTCAGCATTGTATGATGAAAGATCATTGATGATATGAAAACTTGTTCCGCGCTGCAGGATGTCAGCATTTATCTCCTTTTCGTTCACCAGCAATTTACCGGCTTTATCTTCAATATCGTAGTCGAATTGGTTGTTAACTTTTATTTTGTGCATTTGCGGATTGGGATAGGCTGAAATTTACAAAAATTATTGGGTTAAAGCATACTGAACCAAATTAGCTCCCATTTTTAAGGCCTTTAGCCTTGTTTCCTGCGTATCGCCGGGGTAAGTACCGTAATCTTCCCAGCCATTTCCCAAATCGCATTGATAGTCATAAAAACATACTAACCGGCCTTTATAAATAAGGCCGAAACCTTGTGCGCGCTTACCATCATGCTCATGCACTTTAGGCAGCCCGTTCGGAAAATCATATTTCTGGTGATAGATAGGATAATTTAATGGCAATTCCACAAAATCCAGTTCGGGGAAAACCTTTTTCATTTGCGGACGGATAAACTGATCGAGGCCATAGTTATCGCATATATGCAAAAAACCGCCGCCAATAAGATATTTACGTAAATTCTGGGCTTCTTGGTCGGAGAAGATAACATTGCCATGCCCCGTCATAAATACAAAAGGATAGTTAAATAACTGGGCACTGCCAACTTCTACCACATCATCCTCCGGCTGAAAATTAGTTTTTAAATTCTCATTACAAAATTTGATCAGGTTAGGCAAGGCTGTCCTGTCACCATACCAATCCCCTCCTCCATTATATTTAAGCTTCGCCATTTTATAGGTTGGAGCGCTGTTAAAGCTGCTCAAACTTAAAAATGCTACTAAAGCTATATAAGCTAACCCTTTCATACCCGGTTCAGAAAATTCACTTCAAAACAAGCTTCTAATGCAGCTGTTTCAGTTCTTAAACGACTATTTCCTAAAGTTATGGCTTTAAAATCGTTTTCTATTGCATTGTCTATTTCAACTGGCGTAAAATCTCCTTCCGGGCCGATCAGGATCAAATATCTGCCCAATGGTTTAAGCTGATCTTTAAGCTCGAATTTCTCCCCAAGTTCACAATGTGCAATAAACTTTTGCCCGTCAAACTGTGCGGAAATGAGTTTGCTTAACGCTTTTGTTTCATTCAGCTGCGGATGCCATGCCTTGATAGATTGTTTCATGGCTGAGGTGATGATCTTATTCAGCCGCTCAATTTTGGCTTCCTTACGTTCTGACCGTTGGCAAATGATCAGCGATATCTCATCAATACCTATTTCGGTTGCTTTCTCCAGGAACCATTCCAGCCGTTCGATATTTTTAGTAGGCGCGATGGCAATGTGCAGATAATGGTTTCGCTTATTAAAATCAGGTTCGGCAGATATAATGCGTAGCTGTGTTTTTTTAGGGTGGGGATCGGCTATTTCGGCGACGTAGAAATTGCCTTTGCCATCTATCAGTTGTATCTCGTCGCCGGCTTGCAAACGCATTACCCGGATACAATGCTTGCTTTCCTCTTCATTCAAAAAATAAGTGGAAGATGCAGCATCAATATCAGGCGTATAGAAGAGTTGCATCAGGCGACGATTTAATGCAGATCAATTGTATCTTCCGCGTTCAGCATCAATTCCAGCTTTACAGATTCGATATTCTGGTCTGACTTTTTAAGAATGGTAATATTATATCCGCTCGATTCCTTTTGTTCACCCACATCGGGTATCTTACCAAATACCTCGCCTAACCATCCGGATACAGTATCATAGTCGCCGTCTTCGGGTAAATCGTGAGGCAAATGGCTATTCACATCATATATCGTCGCAAGGGCATTCACTATAAACTCATGTGCATTCACAACCTCTACTATCGGGCGCTCTTCGTCATATTCATCCTGTATCTCGCCAACCAATTCTTCAACAATGTCTTCCAGTGTAACCATACCGGCGGTGCCGCCAAACTCATCCAATACAATAGCGATCTGTATGCGTTTTTGCTGCAGCTCGGCCATTAGGTCGTTTATTTTTTTGGTTTCGGGGATAAAATAAGGCTTACGGATGATATCTTTTAACACAATATCCTGGCGGCGCACCAATAATGGCAGTACGTCCTTAGCATGGACAATACCCACTATCCTGTCTATCGTATCATCATATACCGGCATACGCGAATAGCCTTCGTTGATGATCATGTCCAGCAGTTCTTCGTTATCCGCGTTGATATCAATGCCATATATTTTCGTCCGTGGAACCATGATGTTTTTCACCACACGCTCGTTAAACTCGAACACATTCTGTATCAGTTCATGCTCAGATGAATCTATCGCGCCGGTTTCCTTACCCTGCTCTAAAAGCAGCTGCAATTCCTCGGAACTGTGATGAGCCTCTCCTTCAAATTCTTTAATGCCAAGCATTTTAAGTATCACGCCTGCAAACTGGTTCAATACCCAGATAATGGGCCTGAAAACGACAAAAAACAGGCGCAAAGGTGTTGATACTGCCAGCGCTGTACGTACCGAACGTTGAATGGCGATATTTTTAGGGGCCAGCTCGCCGAATACGATACTTAAGAATGTAATAAGGATAAATGCAATGACGCGGCTAAGTGTAATAACAAAGCTTGAAGTAATAACAACGCCAACCGATCTGAATATGGCAAGCATGATATCGGTAAAAACACTTTCACCAAACACACCCAAGCCAAGCGAAGCAATGGTGATGCCCAGTTGTGTCGCAGCCAGGTAACCGTCAAGGTTATTCATGATGCTGCGGGTGATCTTAGCCGCCCGGCTACCGGTTTTTACTTTCAGCTCTATTT
>JBQCEA010000746.1:0-20156 GCA_051960695.1 Mucilaginibacter sp.
TTGCTGAACGCTTGCAGGATGTAGGTATACAGGCACTAACCATCCATGGCCGTACACGCTCGCAGATGTACAAGGGTTTTGCCGACTGGACACTGATACGCGAGATCAAGAAAAATCCGAGGATAAAAATCCCCATTTTTGGCAATGGCGACATCGATTCGCCACAAAAAGCAGCCGACTGGCGCTTAGAATATGGCGTTGATGGAATGATGATCGGCCGTGCAGCCATCGGCTATCCGTGGATATTCCGCGAGATAAAGCATTTTTTCAACAATGGTGAATTTCTCGAAAAGCCTACGATAACCGAACGGGTAGAGGTTTGCCGCACGCATTTAATGAAATCAATTGAGTGGAAAGGACTTAAAACGGGCATTTTTGAGATGCGGCGTCATTATTCAAATTATTTTAAGGGCTTGGATCACTTTAAAGAATACCGTATGAAACTGGTCACCGCTTCAACCCTGGAAGAAATAAATGATATTTTATTTGAGGTGGCAGAGAATTATAGTACAGAAATGGCTTGATATTTGAATTGGCAATACTATATATTTGAATCATTCACGGTTAGCTCATGATCACAACTATTACTGATGGCGTTAAAGTTTCTGTTGAAACCATATATCAGCCGGAGTACTCTAACCCCGCCAACGACCATTACATGTTCGCATATAAAATAAGTATTGAAAATGTAGGCCATGCCTCTGTGCAGCTTTTGCGCAGGCACTGGGAGATATTCGATTCTAATGGTGCAAAAAGAGAAGTAGAAGGAGAAGGTGTTGTAGGCCAGCAGCCGGTTATTGAACCAGGCAGCACTCACGAGTATGTATCAGGCTGTAACCTTAAAACTGATATGGGCAGCATGAAGGGCCAGTATCAGATGACACGTTTGTTGGATAATGCCATATTTGATGTACAAATTCCTGAATTTTACCTGATAGCTCCTTATAGGATGAACTAATTTAAACTATAAACCACACAAAAAGCCACCCTATAGGTGGCTTTTTTATTTAGTTCCGTTTTTTGGATCAATTACTCATTTTAGCAACCTGGAAGCTTTCGTATGCCATTTTGCGGTTATATTCCATTGCCAATTCTTTGTGGTTGATCAGGTCGACAATAGAACCAACAAAGCACAAACCAGCAGTAAATAGATATAGGATACCCATTCCCACTTGTCCTACAATAAACCGCTGCAAGCCTGGAACCAGGAAAGTACCGATAATGCAAAAAATGAGAATATCCTGGGGGCTTTTACGCTTGGTGGTATATGACATATAGAAATACTTTTGCTGATTTTCGTTCAACTCAGCATTGGCCTGTTGTATAAAGCCCATTTCTTCAGGGGTGATACCTGGCAGGGCCATATAAGGATTATTATTTTGAAACGTATCCATGATGATTGGTTTTAAAGTTGATTCAAAACTAAGATAGGAGTAAAAAAGCTGAAACACAAAACTGGCGAAGTTTGCCGCCCTTTCGGTGAATAACAGGAAATAAACGGTAAACTAATGGCGATTAACTGGCGTAAATATTTCTTATACCGATAAATTTAGCAGAAGCTAATTTATAAATGCGATAAAGGATAATAATAAATGCCGGTACACCCAGCCAATGGGCATGCCACGAGTTTGAGAGATTACCACGCAACAGCCAGGAGATAGAATGGCCCAGGCCGCAACCCGGGCACCATGTAATACCCATAGCCTTCAATGGGCATAAGCTATAATGCACAGGGCCTGCCGGGTCGGTAAGCGCCAGTGAAATTAGTGCCGCAATCCAGAATACCAGTTCAAAATATTTGGAGATGAGCCTAATCGTCTGCTTCACTTTCTTCTATCTGCTCACGTTTCATTAGCACTAAGGTTACACCAAAGGAAGCCAAAACGCCTATAAGTAAAGCTGCAAATATACGGCCTGAAAAATCAGCCCAGTTAGCGCCTTTCGGATCAATATAATTAATATAAACAATACCCAGGAAAACCACAAAAATACCAGCCACGATTAATATCTTAAAGCAATGGATCAGACCCTCTAAAAAGTTCATTCGGCCATTTAATTCATTATATGCATAAGCCTTGACACCATAGTATAAACCAATCACGGGTATTAGCACAGATACAAATTCTATCGGAGAAACCTGGGGGCTGTTAAAGGGGATATGCATTAATTTCATAATGAATAGCCAAATGCCGCTGAGTATTCCGATGATTAGTCCGGGTATTAATGCGCCTTTCATATTAGTATTGCTTTAAAGGTTAAACGGATAAGCTCCGTCATGCTGTTTTAGGTGATTTAACTGTTATATAAATATACATGTTTATTTTTTATGTTATTTATATACTATTAAAAGCGATTTTTTAGCTGCTTTGTTTTTAAAGGGTACTTGTTTTTGCGCTATTGGGTTGCCCTGCCTTAAAAAGTACCATTTTTTCTATATTTGCAGCGATTTGAATATCCGTGATATCTTAGAGCAGTATAAAGCTGATGATCGGGTAACGGCTTTGGCAAATGCGCTGAATGCCGGAAAAGCGCCCAGGGTTCAGTTACGTGGTTTGGTCGGATCAGGCGATGCGACGGTGGCGGTAGCTTTGTATTTTTTGCAGCACCCGCATATGATATTCGTTCTTCCCGACAGGGAAGAAGCTTCTTATTTCCAGGCCGATCTTGAAAACCTCACCGGTAAAGAAGTATTACTTTTCCCATCCTCATATCGTAAAGCATTTGAATTCACCCAGCCTGACAGCAGTAATGTACTGGCGCGTGCCGAGGTGTTGAATGAGCTGAACCATTCTTCAGAATATGGCCGGCTGATCGTTACTTATCCGGAAGCTTTGGCAGAAAAAGTGATCGATCGTGCTTCGCTTGAAAAAAATACGCTGGAGATCACAGTCAACAGCAAACTCAGCATTGATTTCATCAATGAATTTTTGATCGAATATGACTTTGAGCGGGTTGATTTTGTGTATGAGCCGGGTCAATTCTCTATCCGGGGCGGCATTGTAGATATATTCTCTTTCTCGCATGACCTACCCTACCGGGTAGAGTTTTTTGGAGATTTTATCGAATCTATCCGCACTTTCGAGATAGAAAGCCAACTTTCAGTTGAACAGGTGAAAAGCATCACGATAGTACCTAATGTACAGTCGAAATTTCTGACAGAGAATAACATATCGCTGTTGGAATATGTAGATGCCGGTTCGCAGGTATGGATCAAGGATATTCAGTTTACGCTGGATATTATAAAAAGAGGCTATAAGAACGCCACTGAGCTTTGGAGAGCACTTTCAGCAGATGAAAAGCAGAAAAATCCCGAGTGGATAGATCCTAAATTCGGTTTTACTGATGATAAACTCATTGCCGATCAGCTGCATGATTTTCCCGTAGTTGAGTTTGGTAAACAATTCTTCTATCATGATGCCCAGCAGATCAATTTTGACATGCGGCCTCAACCCTCGTTCAATAAAGACTTCACCTTACTCATCCATAACTTTAAGAATAATGAAGCCGATAGGATCTCAAATTTTATCGTAACCGACTCGGCCAAGCAGGTTGAGCGTCTTTATGCTATTCTCGAAGACCTGGATAAAACAGTAAGGTTT
This sequence comes from Mucilaginibacter sp., assembly GCA_051960695.1. Taxonomy (GTDB): domain Bacteria; phylum Bacteroidota; class Bacteroidia; order Sphingobacteriales; family Sphingobacteriaceae; genus Mucilaginibacter. Next base: position 3,600 of record JBQCEA010000746.1, read on the forward strand.
ACACCAATCGGCATTGCTTTACGTGAAGGTTTTGTAGACAATGAACAAAAAATTGCCTGCTATACAGACCACCAGATATTTGACCGTTATTACAAATACAAACTTAAAAAGGGGTATCAGCGCTCGCAGGCCATTACGCTGAAAGAGCTGCGCGAGCTGAAACCGGGCGATTATGTCACCCATATCGACCACGGTATAGGCAAATATGCCGGGCTTGAAAAAGTAGAGGTTAACGGCAAAATGCAGGAAATGATCCGGCTGATATATGCCGATAACGACCTGCTGTATGTGAACATTAACTCGCTTAACCGTATCTCGAAATATAGCGGCAAGGAAGGCACCGTGCCTAAAATGAATAAGCTGGGTACTGATACCTGGGAACGGTTGAAGAAAACCACAAAAAAAAAAGTTAAGGACATAGCCCGCGACCTGATCAAGCTTTATGCTTTGCGTAAAGCCAAACAGGGAAATGCCTTTTCGCCGGATAGTTACCTGCAAAACGAATTGGAAGCTTCTTTTATTTACGAAGATACCCCAGACCAGGAAAAAGCCACTGCCGATTTTAAACGCGATATGGAGTCGCCGCATCCTATGGACCGCCTCATTTGCGGCGATGTAGGTTTCGGTAAAACAGAGGTTGCCGTACGTGCTGCTTTTAAGGCCGTTGCTGACAGCAAACAGGTGGCTATATTAGTACCAACTACCATCCTGGCGGCACAGCACTATAAAACATTCTCCGACAGGTTGAAAGGTTTCCCCGTGAATATCGATTATGTGAACCGCTTTAAATCGAGCAAACAGATCAAAGAAACGCTGGAGAAATTAAAAGAAGGCAAGATCGATATTATTATTGGCACACACCGCCTGGTAAGCAAAGATGTAAAGTTCAAGGACCTTGGTCTGATGATCATTGACGAGGAGCAAAAATTTGGCGTATCTACCAAAGAGAAGCTTAAAACCATGCGTGCGAATGTAGACACGCTGACGCTTACCGCTACACCTATACCACGTACGCTGCACTTCTCATTGATGGGCGCACGTGACCTTTCCATCATATCCACTCCGCCGCCAAATCGCCAGCCTGTGGTTACTGAACTGCATGTGTTTAATGATAAACTGATCAAGGATGCCGTTGAATATGAGATCGGTCGGGGCGGACAGGTATTCTTTATACACAACCGTGTTGCCGACCTGATGCAATTAGGCGGATTGATCCATAAACTGGTTCCAAAAGCGCGGGTGGGCATAGCGCACGGGCAGTTAGAGGGCGACGACCTGGAAGATGTAATGCTAAAATTCGTAAGCGGCGAATATGATGTGCTGGTAGCTACTACCATTATTGAGGCTGGGTTGGATATTCCAAATGCCAATACTATTATCATCAACCATGCCCACATGTTTGGCCTGAGCGACCTGCACCAGATGCGTGGCCGCGTAGGGCGAAGCAACAAAAAGGCGTTTTGCTATTTGTTGAGCCCTCCGTTGTCTACACTTACCTCCGAAGCCCGTAAGCGATTAAGTGCAATTGAGGAATTCTCCGACCTGGGCAGCGGGTTCAATGTGGCCATGCGCGATCTGGATATCCGCGGAAGCGGTAACCTGCTTGGCGCCGAGCAGAGCGGTTTTATAGCCGAAATAGGTTTTGAAATGTACCATAAGATATTAGATGAGGCTATACAGGAGCTGAAAGATGATGAATTCAAAGGCTTGTTCCAGGATGAAAAGCCGCGACCATACATTTCCTTTACACAGATCGATACCGATATGGAACTGCTTATTCCGGATGAATATGTGACCAACATAGCCGAACGCTATAACCTGTACACAGAACTATCACAGATCGAAAATGAAACTGAGCTGCAGGCTTTTGAGCAGAAAATGACCGACCGCTTTGGGCCTGTACCGTCGCAGGTAATTGATATGCTCAATACTGTACGTCTGCAATGGCTGGGCAAGGCTATTGGTTTTGAGAAGATCTCGCTTAAAAAGAATGTATTGAGAGGCTACTTCATTGCCAGCCAGCAATCGCCATACTTTGAAAGCGATGCTTTCAGACGGGTTTTAACGTTCGTGCAATCAAATCCGCGTCGCACAAATTTGAAGGAAGTTAAAAACTCGCTGCGCATTAGTATTGACGGTGTAAATTCAATTGACGAGGCTGTTGAATTGTTGAATGAGATAGCGGAGCCGGTTAGGGTTTGATCAAGTCAATATTGACCCCTTTGCGCAGGGTATTATGTATCTCGGCTATTTTATCAGTTTCTTCTATTAATTGCTGTATCACCTCAGCGGGTTCGTCCGAAATCACATTTGCTTTATATTGAAAGTTCGAACCGGGTTCACCTTCTTTACCAAATTCACTTGTAAATTCAACCTCGACACCCGAAACCTTAATATTCCTTTTCGCAGCTTCCCGATAAATATCATTGCAAAAACAGGTGGCCAAAGCAAGCATCAGCAGTTCACCGCCATTTACTGAAGAACCATACCCATCAGCTTTGGGGGCAATGTTTATCCCCTTCGGCGTATCATTGGTTTGTACAACAACATGGTGCTGATTAACTTCACTCTTAATACTGGCTGAGATTTTCATAAGATTTAGTTTAACTATTTAAAGATAACTTATTTCCGATCTCTTTGGCAGTTATAACAAGACTGGCTTCGGTATTTTTCACTGCCTCAGTCAGGTCAACCGGCTCGTTATTGATTGAAACCAGCTCATCAAAATATTGATCCAGTTCTTTATCGCTTTCGATCCTGCCGGCAAAACCGATCACTTTAACTCCCCTCTTTTTGGCTTTTACCGCGACGCCATAAGGCCCTTTGCCTTGCAGCGTTTGCCTGTCGATGCTTCCCTCGCCGGTTATCACCAGGTCGGCATGGACTAATGCGGCATCAAAATTAGTCAGCGATAAAAAGTATTCTATCCCGTTTACCAGCTTGGCATTTAACCATGCGTACAATCCTGCTGTTGCGCCGCCGGCTGCACCGCCATGTTTTATATCAGCCATGTTTTTGTACGATTGTTCTGCCGATATTTTAGCAAAATTTTCAAGAAAGCGTTCTAATACCGGTACGTCTTCCGGCGTAGCCCCTTTCTGCGGACCAAATACTGCGGCTGCTCCCTGAGGGCCAAGCAGTTTATTTTCTACATCACAGAGAATAACCACTTCTGTATCCTGAATACGCCTGTCGAGGCCTGAATCATCTGTCGATATCATCTTCAATAATTCATCAGGCATTGCTTTTAAGCGTTTGCCGTCTTTATCTAAAAAGTCGATACCTAGCGCTTTCAATATGCCGCAACCGCCGTCTACCGTTGCCGAGCCTCCCATTGCGATGATGATCTTTCTTGCTCCTCTATCCAATGCTGCATTGATCAGTTCACCTGTACCATACGAGGAAGCTTGCATAGGGTTCAGCTCGTTCTTTTTCAGCAATCGCAACCCTGACGCATTCGCCATCTCGATCACCGCTGTTTTTCCGTTATCGATCAGTCCGAAAGCAGCCTCTATTTTTCGTCCGAAAGGATCATGAACTGTCCCAGTTATTACTTCGCCTTTACAGCTTTGTATGATCAGGCTGCCTGTGCCATCGCCGCCATCCGCAATAGGAAAGCACTGCGTGGTGCAGTCCAAATTACTTTGTTTTAAGCCTTGCTCTATCGCTTTGGCAACGTGCATTGCATCCAGACTATTTTTAAAAGCATTTGGGGCGATAAGTATGTGCATCTTATAGTATTTTGGATAAAATGTAAACTACGATGACCGTCGTGAGGCCCATGAATAGTGTGGCAAGCGAATAAACCTTTAACATGGTTTTCATTTCCAATCCGGAGAATTTAGCGATCACCCAAAAATAAGCATCATTAGCATGTGATATCATCATTGATCCCGCTCCCATTGCCAATACGCAAAGCAATTTGCCTGTTTCACTGCTTAACCCCAGCGCCGGTAATAAAGGAAGCACCAATGATGAAGCTGTTATGATGGCTACGGTTGACGACCCTTGCGCAGTTTTTAGAACCGATGTGAGTAAGAATGGAAAGAATATGCCCATGCTGCCCAAAGCTACCGACTGGCTAAAATGGTCGCCGATCTTTGCAGCGGTTAATATCGCACCAAATGCACCGCCCATGCCGATAATAACGAGGATACCGCCGGCTTTTTCAACCGAGTCCTGTAATAGTTTGCTTAGTTCCTGCTTCTTCCATGATCGCTTACAGGTCAAAGCCAGCAGCACACCGATCAGTAAAGCGATAACCGGGTCACCCAAAGAGATCATGACCGATTGCCAGCCCTGAGGCGCTTTTACACTTGTTGTTAAAAACGAGCGGATGCCAATGAGAATAATGGGTATAAATACCGGCAGGCACGATTTGATCAGTGAAGGGCCGCTGACTGTTTCAGTTCTATCCAAAACATCTTCGGATAATGTGTCTACAGTTTTACGGCCTGCATAATTTGCCCACAAATTTCCGACGATCATGGCCGGAATAGCTACCAGCGAGCCGATAAGTATCAGTTTGCCAAAATCGACACCAATGGTAGCAGCGGCGGCAGAGCTGCCGGGATGCGGCGGCACCAGGCAATGTATGGCATATAAACCAGTTGCCAGCGAAACGGACATCGTTGCCAGTGAAATGCGCGTACGTTTAACCATTGAATGGTTCAGTCCGCTTAAGACGATAAAACCAGAGTCGCAAAAGATAGGCAGGCCTACAATAAAGCCCGTAATGCTCATGGCCCAGGGTGCATACCGGTTGCCCAGCTTTTTAAGCAGAAAGTTAGCCATTACGGCAGTGCTGCCTGTGTACTCAAGTAATAAGCCAAGCGTGGTTCCCAATACAATGATAAGCCCCAACGATTTCAAGATATTACCGAACCCATCCTTAATTACATTTAAAACATCACTTAAAGGAAGTTGAATACCTAAGCCAACCCACAGACAGGCCGCAAACAAGGCAAAAAATGCCGGAACTTTAAACCTGGTTGTAAGCAATACGATGACCGCAATGGAGGTTATCAGCAGGGCAAGGATATAGGCTAAAGAATGGGTCATGAGCTAAATGTCGATGATCAACTTAATCAACTTTGTCTACTTAATCAACCTTTCGGTATATCTCTTTCAGATTCCTGCCAAGCTCCTTATAATCCAATCCGTACCCTACCACAAATTCATTCTTTATCTCAAAGCCAACATATTTTAACCCATCCAGTTTACATTCCAATGCTGTTGGTTTTAGCAGTAACGAGCATATCGAAATAGATGCAGGCCCGCATGTATTCAGTTTATTAACCAGGTAATCCATTGTACGACCAGTGTCTACAATATCTTCTATCAGGACCAGGTGGCGGTTTTTGATATCAATGTTCAGGTCAAAATCATCACGGATGGTGCGCGTGCTTGCTGTTCCACCATGATACGAAGCCAGCTTTACAAAAGTAACCTCACAATCAATATCCAGTTCTTTTACCAGGTCGGCCATAAACAGGAAACTGCCATTCAGAATGCCCACTAATACCGGTGTGCGGTTTTGATAATCCGAATTGATCTGGCCTGCTATTTCCCTAACCCGCTCCATGATCTCAGTATTACTGATCAATAGCTCAAAATGCAAGTCGGCAACCTGTTTCTTCATGCAATAAATATAGCGGAATTCGTATTGTTATAGATGAGGTTAATTATCTTTAACAAAATCAATGAAACCGTGTTTATCATTTAGCTCATCCACATTATAAAATAATGACAACTATTAACCGCCGAAAAGCGTTGCAGCTGATGGGCACTGCAGCAGTTATGCCTGTCGTTCACTCATCCGCTGCATCGGCTCTTGCACTATCTAAACCAAAATTCACCTTTTGCCTGAACATGGCAACTATCCGCGGACAAAAATTAGGGTTCATGAAGGAACTTGAAACAGCGGCCCGGGCAGGTTATGAATCGGTAGAGATATGGATGGATAGCTTGCAGGAATACTTGCAGCATGGGGGCTCGCTAACACAGGTAAAACGTGTACTGAATGACCTCGACTTAAGAATTGAAAACTGTATTTCTTTTCCCCAATGGATAGTTGACGATGAAACTACCCGGAAAAAGGCTTTGAAAGAAATGAAAGTGCAGATGGGTATGCTGGCCGAGATCAATTGCCGCAGAATGGCCGCAACCGGAAAGGGCCTGACTAACGAAACAACCATCAGTTTAGATACCATTGCCGAACGCTATGAAACGGTGCTTAAGCTGGGCATATCCATGGGCGTGATACCTATGCTGGAGATGTGGGGTTTTCAGAAAAAATTGAGTACCGTTGCCGAGGTTACCTATAGCGCTATGCAAAGCCGCAATCTTTCAGCCAGAATATTACTGGACATTTTCCACCTCTATAAAGGTAATACCCCATTGGATACCCTTTCGTTCATTAACCCTGAGATCAACGATATTTTGCACATGAACGATTATCCTTCGACCATATCCCGTAAAGCAATAACCGATGCCGACAGAATATACCCAGGCGATGGTGTAGCCCCCATCAAACAAATTTTACAGATACTCAAACGGCACGACCAGCCGCTGATACTTTCTGCCGAATTGTTCAATGCCAAATATTATAAGCAGGACGCCCTTGTTGTTGCCAAAACCGCATTGGAAAAGATGAAGAGGATAGCGGAGCAAGTTTAGATTTTTATAAGTTATCTATTCCCAACTCTCAGCTCATTCAAGTAAGCGTGGACGCTTATAAATTTTTTAGTTCAAGTGTAGACACCTGAACTGGCAAAAGCGGTAAAACCGAAATTTAATTACTAAACCGCTATATTCGCCTTTTATGATCGATTACCAGGTCCATACTTTATCAAACGGTATCAGGATATTATACAAACCGTCGCCATCGCCAATTACGCATTGCTGTTTTATAGTTAATGCAGGCTCGCGCGACGAAAATGAAGCCCAACAGGGCCTGGCCCATTTTATTGAGCACCTGCTGTTTAAAGAAACCGAAAAGCGCAATACCACGCAAATACTAAACCGGCTGGAATTGGTCGGCGCTGATCTTAATGCCTATACTACCAAAGAATATACCTGTATTCATGCATCATTGCTGAGGCAGCATCTGGAGCGTACGATAGATTTGTTTGAAGATATCTTATTCCACTCCGCCTTTCCGCAGGAAGAACTGGAAAAAGAACGCGGAGTGATATTAGATGAGATCGCCTCCTACCTCGATCAGCCCGACGAAGCCATACAGGATGATTTTGAAGAACTACTTTTTAAAGATCACGCCTTGGGCAAAAATATATTGGGCACGCCGGAGAGTGTGACCAATTTAAGTCAGCAGGATATCAGGCATTTCCTGACTGCCAATTATAATACTTCTGAAATGGTATTTGCCGTTATCGGCGACCATGACTTTAAGAAACTGATAAAACTTTGCGAAAAGTATTTCGGGCCGGTTCCGGCAAATCACTCGCACAAACACCGGCTTAAACCTGAGTGGCGCGGCGGCGAAATGCTTAAGGTTGTGCGCCCCATCAGCCAGGTACATTGCATTATCGGCAACCAGGCGTATCCTGCGGCGCATCCGCATAAAACCGGGTTATTGCTGTTGAACAACCTGCTTGGCGGCATTGGCATGAGTAACCGCCTGAACCTGGAAATACGTGAGAAATACGGCATAGCTTATACTATCGAATCAAATTACACGCCGCTTACAGACACCGGGATATTTAACATCTATTTTGGTACAGATACCGAAAAAGCAGATAAAGCCCTTAAGCTCGTTCATAAAGAACTTAAAAAACTGCGCGATCAAAAGCTGGGTACGCTTCAATTGCACCAGGCTAAGCAGAAATTTATTGGTCAGATAGCCTTAGCCGAAGAAAACCGCATCGGACTGATCATAGCCATGGCAAAAAGCCTGCTCGACTTTGGCTATGCCGACACATTGGAACAGGTATTTGCTAAAATTGAGGCCGTTACTGCCGGGCAGCTACTGGAGATCAGTAATGAAATTTTTGATAATCGGTTGACTACTTTGATTTTTGAGCCTAAACAATAAACCTTATTTTTGTAGAATGAAATTATCTATCATTGCCTACGGTGACCCCATCTTAAGAAAAAAAGCTACAGCTATTGAACCGGACGAATACCCGAATATCAAGCAACTGGTGGATGATATGTTCGAGACCATGTACGGCGCTCGTGGAGTGGGTCTGGCCGCACCGCAGGTAGGTTTATCAATGCGCTTATTTGTAGTTGACGCTACACCATTTGCCGATGAGGAGCCTGAGCTGAAAGATTTTAAAAAGGTATTTATAAACGCCTGCATACTGGAAGAAAGCGGCGAAGAATGGCCGTTTAATGAAGGCTGCCTGAGCATCCCTGATATACGCGAAGATGTTTACCGTAAACCGGAGATCAAAATTTCCTACTACGACGAAAACTGGAAACACCATGAAGAGAGCTTTAAGGGCATGGCTGCACGCATTATCCAGCACGAATATGACCATATAGAAGGTAAGCTTTTTACAGATAAACTTAGTCCCCTACGTAAGCGACTGCTTGAAAAGAAACTAAATGATATTTCAAAAGGTATTGTTGAGGTCGACTATAAAATGAAATTCCCCGCTGCCAAAAAGGGACGGTAGAAGGGACAAAACCTGCTTTACTTATACAACTATATATTAACCTAAAACCGAGTTATGAAACAATTCAGAACAATCCTATTCATGCTGGCTGCATTTACGCTGGTATTAACCTCTTGTAAAAAAGACAGCAACAAGCCAAACAGCGCAGCAAGCATTACTTTTAAACTCAATGGAGCTTCACAAAGCACTACTAATGTGGTGGGCACCTATATTAAAAGTGAAAACACTATCCAGGTAATTGGTAACATGGGCAATGGCATTGCACTTCAGCTAATGGTTGAAAACGTAAAAACAGGCTCATTCGACCTCGCTGACATTAACCAGCAAGTTCTGGCTACTTACACAACCGGCAGTCAGCTTGAGGATATTTATGTCGGCGGCACTGGAAACATCACCATTACCTCGTTTAACAGCACTTCGGTAAGCGGCACATTCCAGTTTGTGGCAACAAATACTTCGAATGATTCCAAAACGATCAGCAACGGCACCTTTACTGCCAAACTGATACAACAGTAATCTGACTAAAGTCATTTGGCATTATTTCAAAATCCGGCGATACATTTTATATTTGTAATCCCGGTTTTCGGGATGTAGCGTAGCCCGGTATCGCGCCAGCATGGGGTGCTGGAGGTCGTCGGTTCAAATCCGGCCATCCCGACAAAAGAGAGCATGTTTAGAGTCTTATTTGAGATTTTAGATATGCTCTCTTTCTTTTGTTTACGGTGATGTTTACTGTAAACACCTATGAGTGAGTAGTTGATTGTCACAACTCAATCAATTATGGCTACTGTAGCTATCGTTCTCAACACAACCTACAAACTAAGCAATGGTGAGTATGCTGTTGCTCTTCGGGTCACTTACGAAAGAAGACCTAAGTATTATGCTCTAAGTACACTTATAACCAATCAATCATTGTCGTTCCAATGCAACCCAACCGTCTGGCGACCAGCCCAATCAGAGGACAACGGCTTAGGAAGATTCCGAAAGACGTTTAAAGGATACAAGGACTGCAATGCTGTTTTAGAGGCCAAGCTTATAGAAGCTCAAAAGATCCTCCAACGTTATGATAGCGACGGAATAGTATTTAGCTTCGAGCAGTTTGAAACCGATCTTAAGCACAAGGAGAAACCGACGATTGCGCTACTTGATGAATACTATGCACAACAGATAGTTATACTACAGGAACAGAAGCGAATAGGCTTAGCTGGTCTATGTTATGAGGTAAAGCGAATATTAGCAATGTTTAAACCTAGGGCTCTGCTCAAAGATGTTAACGTGCGGTTCCTCGAAAGCTTTGAGTACTGGCTACGCCATGAGCGGAACAATAAGGATACAACTATAAGCGTGAAAATGCGTAACCTCCAAGGCATTATAAACAAGGCTATAGAAGACAAGCTACTAAAACCTCAAGACTACCCTTTCGGAGAAAAGAAATACAGCATCAATAAGCGGCTCGATCATAGCACCAGAAAGATAGCCATACATACCGACAAGATAGCGAAACTAAAAGCTTTGAACTTAGAGCCTGGTTCATCACTGCACTTCGCTCAACAAATATGTTTGTTCAGCTACTATTGCCGAGGTATGAACTTTATAGATATGGCTTATCTAAAGTGGAGCGACATATCTGAAACTCATATCGAGTATGTGAGAAAGAAAACTGGCGGTCGATTCCATATACCTATAAACCAACATAACAAGCCAATACTTAACTACTTTAAGACAACCCATACGGATAATCATGGATACGTCTTCCCAATAATCAATCCTACAATCCACATAACATTACAACAACAGTATACTCGAAAGAAGACAGCATTAAGCGCAGTAAATTACAATCTCAAGAAGTTGGCTAAGATGATAAATGAGCCAAAGTTGAAGCTTTCAACCAATGTCCTCAGACACAGTTACGCAACTGGCTTGAAGCGTGCAGGCGTAAATACTAGTTACATAACAGAGGCCTTGGGTCATGCCACGCAGGAGCAAACCCAAACTTACCTTGACGGCTTTGAAGAAGGAGTGATAGAAGGCCTGGAAAGTAAGCTGTTCGAAAGCTAACAAGCGACTATGATAAGTCCCGCTTTTTTTATAGTATAGCGCTCGTGTTTCTCTTTCAACTTAACCCGGACTTGCTCTTGCTTCATAGGTATGGCTATATAGCTGGTACGGTGGAAGAAGTGGCGGACGCTAACCGAACAGGATTAGGAATAAACATAGAAGTGGAGTATCTAGGCAATTACCTAGATCAACAAACCTTTAGCCAAGACCTCAACGCCCTTCTATCTAAGTACAACCTGCAGGAAACTGCAGATACACTCCTATATATCGCACTCTACGAGAATGAACGAGCCTGGGCAGTCTATGAAAATGCCCATCGAAAGTACGAATCACTTAAACTTGCTAAGGAGTTAGCTCAGCTTCTCTTGGCGTTTAAACAGACGGCCGAGAACAAGCTGTTTAAGCTTAAGCTGGAAACCTTTACCGCAACCACAAAGGTCACATTCCCGAATTTAATCGCATGGATAGGGCAGATGATAGAAAAAGGATTGTCCAATGCTGACTTCACCCTACCTCAGCTGGGTGAGGGTGTCTTCCATCTTTTAGCAGATCAAGAGAAAGGGATAAAAGTCGGTGAACCAATAGACTATACAGTAATACAGCAAATGGCCTTGCAAAGAATACGTGCACCTCGCATGCTTGAAAAGAAGTTACTGGCCGCGTTTCTCTACAATACATGGGTATACTTAGACCAGGAGACAGAACTAATCAGCGCGGAAGGACGACACTTTTCCGATGCACAGATGAACTTCCTGTTTGATATCGCAGAAATGTTAGGATGGCTAGATAGAAACCGAATCGATGCCCCCCCGAAGGACTACCTTTATTCCCTGTTCGCCAACCACCTGAAATAGCACTGATTGTTAGGGCTATAACTTTTAATCAAATCTCTATTTGTTCATTGCCCCAAGCGTCTACCAGACTCAGGAATTTTGTTCCAGCATCAGGCCCTTTGAGATGTGGATAAAAACTGATGTCCAAAAAGGTATGTCAATTTATGACAAGATTCGAGGCCGCTATGATGGTCAGTCGGATCAACCCAAGCTAACTGCAAAGCAGTTTCTTGGAAAGGAAGTAGGAGTTGCAGTATACAGCAATCCAGGCGAGTATCTCGCGTATTTGAAAGGCCTCAGGCAACCGGAGGTTGAGGACCTAGAGAAATTCTTCATGGCCGTAAGGGAGGGCCTACGGATGGAAAACCATCTGCAAAGGCGCAAGGACCGCGTAGGGCGGATTTATGCCTTCCCTCGGTTCATGCAACCGAAGGCTGGCTCTGGTTACAAAGTAATCACTGACGCTGGCATGGAGAAGTTCATTGTAGATTATGCTGATGGCATAATTGAAATCGACTTCACGCTTGTCGAGTTAGCCGAGGAGGCTATGAATCCGTAAGCTCATAGCCTCGTCATAGGGGCAGTCATTCGATTGCCCCTTTTCAATCAACAGAATCATTAACGACCTGACAGGACGCGTTACGCCCTGAAGGGACAACTATTATTAATATGAAAACACAAGAACCAAAAGTGATACTACTACCTGAAGGCAAGTATTTATCACAAATTGAGCCGTTTAAGACAATCGGCATACCGAGCAATAGCATTATACATAAAGTAGTAACAGGATGTGGTGCTACACATTGTGAGTTAGTAGCCAAACGTAACAGTATAATCATCCTCCCCAACGTACCAGTTATAAAAGGCAAGGTAGAAGCTTGGAACGAAGTACATGGAGCCAAAGAGAAAATCGTAGGAATCTATAAAGGTAAGGATATACCTTTCATCGAACATTACTTGGAGTCAGGAGCAACGTATAAAAAGATACTTACTACGCCTGAAGCGTTCAGTATAAAGGTGGTGCAAGCCTTTACAGAAAGCCAGAACATGATCGAAGACTTCTTTTTGCTATACGATGAGTGCGACAGACTAATTTCGGACGTGAGTTATCGTGCAAGGATTGCCGCACCACTAGACCTTTTCTTTGAGTTTAAGCACAAGGCGTTGGTTTCGGCAACAGTATTACCGTTTTGTGATGAGAGATTCAATTCCTTTGACCACTATATTTTAAGGCCACTCTATGACTACAAAAAAACAATAAAACTTATAGAGACCAACAACGTCCTTGAGTCAACAAGACGCTATTTACGCACACTTGACGCACCGCAAGTCAGTATCTTCATTAACTCAACTAATACGATTGCCAGCCTAATAGCTGGACTCGGCATTTGGGAAGAAAGTAGGGTTCACTGTAGTGGAGATAGCGTAAATAAGCTAAGGGTTAAGTGGGGTTTTACCAACGCCACAAGTGAGCTAGACGTAGAAGAGTTTAAGAGATACAACTTTTTCACGAGCCGCTTTTTTAGTGCCGTTGACATTAAGGTACGCTACCAACCTGCCATAATCATGATCACTGAGCTTATTCAGGCGGAACAATCGATTATTGATCCTCATACTGAAGCCATACAGATAAGCGGTAGATACCGTAACGGAATTGGTAGCTTAGCCCACATCTCCAATTTTAACCCTAATATTTCAGCAATGACGCCGCAGGAAACAAAGGGGTATCTGGATGCCCACTTTGAAGTGTATAAGTTGTTAACGGAGATGCATGATAATGAAGAGAACCCGATACGAAAAGCTGCTTTCGAGTCTGCCTATAAGTCGTTGCCAGCACATGAGTTCTTTAAGACAGGTAGTCTAAATACCTTCATGGTAGATAACGTTTACCACGAAGAGCGGATCAAGGGATATTATCGATCATCTACTGAATTGGTTCGGCAATACGAAACTGCGTTTGATCACTTTGCAGTAACCCTGGAAACCGAAAGGTACTTACTTAGTGACGCAGACGACATTAGCAAGTATAAAGATCTGCCAAAAGCTCAACAAAACAGACTTGCTGCCGCTGACTTGAATGCATTAACACCAAGGTTAAACCACTTCATGCTTTTTGAACCAGAAGGCAGGCGGAGTTGGATAAAGAATAACTATCCATTGGTAACTGAAGCTTTCGATTTGATAGGTATCGAAGGACTGGACAAGACCGATTACAGTGATAGCGCTATTCGCCGAGCTATCAGAAAGAGACGAGAAGAACTTCTTTTTGCGGATATGCGAAAGAAAGTACATTTAGCTTTTGAGGGAAAGGTAGTAGTGACTGACATTGAAGCAAGGAAAATCTTACAGCCCATTTACGACGAAGCTGGATACAAGGCGACAGCGAAACCGTCAGATATAAAACGATTCTTTCCGGATGCCAAACGAACAACCGTCAGTGGAAAGCATGCACAAAGACTCGTTGCAGCAATTAGTAGCAAGAAGCTCAGTAAAGATTGATCGATCAATCCAAATCCTTCTATTTATCGGCCTTTTCTAAGGGAAGTAAATTCCTTGGATTATGCCCAGGCTACAGCTTGGGCTTTTTGTGCTTATACTTGCCGTTCTACCTTTTAGAAGGCACGGCTATTCCCTTATGTCATTCCTTTGCCCTATAAGTTAGATAGGCAGTGTTGTCAAATACACGCCCCGTCCGTTGTTTGTTGCGAGGTCAAAAATTCAGGCTGACATTCAACCCCCACGTTTGATTATAAGGTAAACCAATATATCCTACGCAAAGTTTGTCTGTCGTTTCCTAAAGAGACTCCTTAATTCAGGTTCTGTCTAGAAGTAGGTCTTATATATAGTTATAAACCGGAGCCCGGTTCTGAAACGACAAGCGCTTTCTTGTCTTTGGCTATACGTTAAAATGTCTAGCTTTTAGTAGGTAAAGGGCCAAAGCCGTCTTCAAGAAACGGTCTTTCAGGCATTAATTCCCTTATAGAACAGTTGAAAAGTAAAGCCAGTCTGTTAATCTGTGTTAGATTATACTTTGTTGGAGAGTTAGGGCTTTCAACCTGACCAATGAAACCGTTAGATACATTTAAATGAGTAGCAAGCTCGGATTGAGAGAGCTTATTTTGCTCTCGCTTTTCCCTTACCCGTTCAATCACGTAAGCGTCTATCTGCGATTTGCGGCTTGCTGACATCAACCGCTAAAGAATAAAAAGAAGACGGAATGCTTGCTTAGTATTACGAAGTGTTATTAGCTTTGTGTTACAGGTCAGTCCACTGTAACAGGTATTTTAAACCATCGATGTTGGACTAGTCGATATAAACCTCTCTCAACATGAAACGCTTATTACTCACAATGCTTACAGTTGGAACAATTCTTACTTGCAAAGCCCAATCAGATGGGTACCTGCACTATACACCGATTCCACTCTATACACCTCCGCCATCAGACGACTATCAGCTTCCGCAAATCTATATGCCGCCACCACCCCCTCAAGCCTACAACCATTCAGAATCCCAACCCGCCCCAACAGTAAATGTTGCTGCTGAGTTTTTGATATACTCTGCAAAGATCAACGGACGAGATTACTCCCAACACTACCAGAACTCTAAAGCTGGCATTGCATTGTATACGTTCAGTAACAATCCTAACCAATCTTATTTCGCTGTTGTCATGCCCGCGGAAAACTCTAGTAGTACAGGGCCAATGACGACCGTGACGACACGAGAAACACCTCAAACGGACAAAGATTATGGCATGACTACGATAACATTCACTTGGGAGTTTACAAACAATCCGAACGGTAGTAAGGGCACGGCTAATGTGACATTGACTAAACAGTATCGGCCACAAGGAACAGCGTTTCTCTGTGACATCCAATCTAGTAACGGAGAAGTAATTGAATTCATGGGAATGATGACTCAATAAAACAATAAGCTACGCTATCCCTAACCCGCCATTGGTGCTTACAACAGGTTAAGGATAGCTACGCTTATTCCCACAGGCCACCGCACATGGCCTTTGCCCACAGGAACTAAGGTGTTCCTCGTTCACAAGCGGAGCAACCAACACGCCAACTTTCATTCATGGAGATTAGCTTATCAGCAGATCTCCACTCATCGGTTATTACCGAGTTGTCATGCTTTTTGCAGTCGCAAGGTCTCTCGTCACGTTCGCTTTCTCTGCCTTCAGATTAGTTTCACTTATGCTGCGCTCTCACTTGGTCTGTCGACCAGGTGAAGCTTGCAACGCTCAACAGATCTGAAGTCAATCGCTCACCTTGTTTGGCTCGCCTTCGCCGACGCAAACAGCTTCAAAGCTGTCACACTTTTTGAGTGCCTTCGCTCAACCCATTAGTCAAACAGTCCGCCAGCTTTTTGTGAAGCATACTGTCAAATCGCGTTATCACGCTCTCATTTGACAGACCGTTTGCGTTGCTCGCAGCCAACTTTGCTTCTCTGCGTTGGCTTTGCAGGCTCTCATATAGTAATATCGGCCTAATCAAAGTAATCATGAGCCTAAACAATAGAAACTGTAAAAATTTCCGTTTGTTGTTGATGGATGACCGCTAAATTTATTTTTAAAACCAGCGCAGAGCGCTCTAAGCACATGGCCAAGATTAAATCAAAAGATTCTGGTTCCGAAATAGCGTTGCGTAAAAGATTGTGGCATTTAGGTATAAGATATCGTATTAATAAAAACGAAATGTTTGGATGCCCTGACATTGCATTTAAAAAATATAAAGTGGTTGTGTTTATTGATGGTGAATTTTGGCATGGGTATGATTGGGAGAATAAAAAACAGAAAATCAAATCAAATAGCGAATACTGGATACCTAAAATAGAAAGGAATATGAAACGTGACCATGATGTCAACGCCTACTATTCTAAAAAGGGTTGGAATGTTATAAGGTTTTGGGATAAAGAGGTTAAGAAAAATTTAGAATATTGCGTGGAGCTGATATTGAATAGTTTAAAATAGGATGTTATCAGAGTTTCGCCAAGGCTTAATGTGGCTGAGTATGATAAAC
>JBQCEA010000747.1:0-17583 GCA_051960695.1 Mucilaginibacter sp.
ACAAAGGAAATATCCAGGTGCAAAGCTCCGAGGGCGTAGGCTCAGCATTTTTGCTGCAATTTACTGTCATTAACGCTCCCGCGCCGATCTCAACTGAACGGCTTTCCTGATATTAACTTAACGGCTATTCAGTGCTTTGATAAAAGCAATAATATCAGCCTGCTCCTGGTTTGACAGGTTAAGCTTACCCGGTTGTAACGTTAGGTTGTCGACTTTTATTCCTAAACCGGGGCCACCGCCTTTGTTATAAAAATCTATAACCTGCTCCAGTGAGTTGAACACGCCGTTGTGCATGTAAGGAGCCGTAAGTGCTGCGTTGCGTACCGTAACTGTTTTAAATGCATGTTTAAAAGCTGGAGTTTGTATCATGTTATACCTGCCCATATCCGTATCGATGGCGGTTTTATATATAGATTTCGGCACACCTATCACCTCGCTTTCTATTTTGGCATATCGCGGCGGAAAGGTGCCGTTGAACAGTGGCATGTAATGACAGGTAGCACATTTAGCTTTACCCATAAACAAGTTGAACCCGTTTATTTCACTGGTATTCATCGCCGAGTGATTGCCCCGCATATACTCATCAAAGCGGCTGTTCAGCCGAACAAGGCTACGTACATAACTACCAATGGCGCTCATAACTTCCAGTGTATCTATCTCCGTCCGGTTCTTTTTAGGAAATGCAGATGCAAATAGCCTGCGATAACTGTTATCCTGCCAAAGCTTGTGTGCAGCTACTTTCATGGAACCATGCATTTCGTCTGTATTGTTAACTACATTTCGCGACTGATCCTCGAGCGTATTTACTCTTAAATCATAGAATTGCATAGGCTGCAATGCAGCATTAAGCAGTGTGGGTGTGTTACGCTTGATGGGTTTACTACTGCCTAATACCATATTTTTTGCCAGCCCGTCAGTAAAAGCTTTTTCTGGCTGGTGGCACGACTGGCAACTGCGTTTACCATTACCCGATAAAATACCGTCTGAAAAAAGCCTTTTACCCAGTGCTACCTTTTGACCGATATGATCTATGTTGACATCGGGTGCAAAAGCATTGGCATTAAAAGCATCCACATCGAATAGGGTTTTGGCATCCTGGTTAAGTAACCGGTTATATTTTACCTGCTGCAGATTCAATTTAGATTGCATACCTGCTATGCCAGCCGAAATAGGGTTACCATATTGAGTGATAAATCTAGCCCTGTCGAACGAATTAAAGTTTTTATGAGTTGCCAGGTAATGTTCTGCCCCATCAATAACATGCAGCAAACTTCCTGCATTTGCCTGCGGTGTATAATATTCTAATACTCTGTGAATACTTTGCATACAAGCCAGAGATTCTTCTGAACTTTTTAGCGTAAGCGGATTATCAAAACCAGTTATGCCTAATGTTAAAACCCGAAAGACTTCCTGTTTGGAGGCATCCAGTATTTGCCAGTTCAGCAGGTCGATGTTGTTAAAATAAGTTTTGTATTTGTCACAACCTGATTGCAATAGTTTCAATTGGCGAATCAACTCTTTTTTCGATGAGAGATCGTATTGCGGAAAAAGATATCCTTCTATCACCTGCAAGCCTGCAGGCTCAAAAATCTGTCCGCCTGTCATCTCAATTTCCTGTACAGGCGGCCCATTTACAAATCTTGATGTCGCTGGCGAGAAGTATTCTGCCGCCCATTCAAACTTCTTGTAAGCCAGCCTGGTCTTTAAAAACAGATCCTGTAAAACCTGCTGACTGCTGTTTGCCTCAACCGCCTTCAGCAATTGATCTTTACATACTGCAAAGCTATCCACCTGTGCCGAAAGTGTTTGGGCAATCATTTTTTCGGATGGCACAACCCCTTGCCTGCACGAGAAAAAAGCATAGATAATAATGGCAATCGGGCCCAACAGAAGCAAAAAGAATTTTCTCATTATCCGGTAGTAAACAGCAAAAGGAACGGCGATGCCGCTCCCTTTACTTTTGTGTCTTTTATAGTTAGAAATTAAAGGCGTTGCTCAGAGGGTTTGCATTCTTGTCGCGATCTGTAAGCGGCGCAAGTCCCCATCTTTTTTCAATGAAAGCCAGGATACTAACCGTTTCATATTGTGTGTGGTCTACATATGCCTGCTTTGAAAAAGGAGAAATGATGATCGCAGGCACACGGGTACCAGGGCCCCATTTTTTATCGATAACCGGAGGAGCTACGTGATCCCAGAAACCGCCATTCTCGTCATAGGTAACAATGATAACAGCATCCTTGCCGTTCGGTCCGTTCAATACATCATTGATCAGTTCAACGGCATGGTTTTCGCCATTGGCCACATCTGAATAACCCGGATGCTCATTATCTATACCCAAAGGTTTTACAAATGAAACAGCAGGAAGAGTACCGGCTTTGGCAGCCGAAATGAATTCGGTTTCATCTTTCAGGTGGTCAGTCTTAGCTTGTTTTCCGTCAGCATAGTTTGCGAAATAGGCAAAAGGCTGGTGGTGGAACTGGAAAGTCGGATCTGGATTGCCAGCCAATGCATTATTCCATCCGCCTGAGTACCAGGCCCAGCTAACATTTTTATCGCTTAGTCTGTCGCCAATTGTTGGGATAGTTTGGTTAGGTATTAATGTACCGGCCGCAGCGCTCGCCGGATGTGGTGTATTTACAGTATAGCTGGTATTTACAACATAACCCTCAGGCGTAACTTGTCCGTCGCTGATCAAATTGCCGTTAGCATCAACCTTAGCTACCATACTTGATGGCGCATTAGGAAATACAGGGCTTGCAGCAGCAATAAGCCACATATGGTTTAGGAATGAACCGCCAAATGCACTATGAAAGAAATTGTCGCAAAGCACATATTTCTGTGCCATAGGCAACATTGGCAATAAACTGGTTTTATAATATCCCATGGCCAGGCCTGCTGAGTTGCTGTTATAAGCGGCATATTTGTCCATTTTCCCACCGTCAATCTGTATTTGCTCCTGGTAATAACGGTGCAATACGTCCTGGGTGATAACATCATTGGCAACATACTGATCAATGTTAAAATAGGTATTGCTCAGGTTAGTAGGGAAAGATGGCGTTCCAGGGATAGCAGGTAACGTGGTATAAGCAGTACCATTCGCGTCAACCTGGGTAGTGTTGCTTGCGGTGGCATTTGACAAACCGTTCGCTCCTGAAAACTGGCCATAGAGGTTATCAAAGCTGTGATTTTCCAGGTAGATCACCACTACGTGGTTTACTTTGTTAATTCCTGAAGATGAGGAATGGTTGTCTTTTTTGCAGCCGGCCAATGATAATCCTATCAATAATGCCATGGCCGCTTTAACTGGTAAATTTGATTTCATCGCGGTGTTGTTTTAATTACAAAAAACACCTATTGATATAAACACATTATTATACCAGAGTAATTATTGCATTAACGAAAAGTTACCGGAAATTAACCGATGTTAATTTAAAATAACGCCGGTTATAGGGATAAAAGCATAGTTTCAAAAACCTTCCAGCTTTTCAATAATTTGATGAAAAACAAGCACCAATGCAGCAAGAATGGCCACGTGAACCATAATCAGCGTCCATACACCTTTATTCGCCCCGAACAACTGCTCAAAAATAATATGGTGCTGTTTCCTGTTCATTTTTTATATGACGCCTGCCTAAGCGTAATGTTTAAAATTACATAAACTTTTAATTTAAATATACTTTCTTGAAAACCCGCAAGTGTCAAGATACTAAAACCTTTCTTTATTCAGTTTGTAAAACTAAAGCTTGGGTGAATTCTATAATATTGATAATTCCCGCTTCATGTCTGCAGAAAAAAACAAAACCGGCTCTGTTAAAGGGAAGATCATTATTGCATCTGTATTAGCCTGCTTTGCGTTGTTTTTAGCATGGAGCACCAGTAAAGAAGCTTTTAAAACGGTATTAAACTCCTTTGACCGTATTACTGCTCCGAATGATAAGATACGTCTTATTAATGAAATATCTGTAAGCATAGCGCGTCTGAACCAGGGGCAAAAAGCCATCGTTTCAAAAAAATCTGACAAATACAACGAATTTTTAGTGCAGGCCAAAAAGCTTGATCAAAAAATAGATACGCTAAGATCCTTTTATCCTGATAGGCCATACCAGGTAAAGCGTTTAAATACCCTGAAAAAGCTTTTGGATGAGCGTGATAAGCTTTATATCGACTATCTTAATGTGAGATCAGGGTTAATCGATTACAAGTCGTTTGAATCGCAGGTAGAATCGCTGAACTACATGGTAAATCAAAGCGCCTTGCAGAATGACAGTGTGGTTACTACCTCGGTAAAGAAAACTGCAACCACGACATTTTATCCTGCTACGCTGCCAAAAGTTAAGAAAACTGAAAGACAAGGTTTTTTCAAAAGGCTCTTTGGAAAAAAAGACGACAATAACCAGGAGGAGTTGGGCAAGGAAGAAGAAACAAGCAAGCCTTTTAGCGTGGTGGATTCAGTATTTAACATTAAGCAGGATACTATAGCGCTTGCCATGCGCGATAGTATGCTGAAAAGTGTAGGCAGAACAATTCAGCATATGGAGAGGGCGCAGCAAACCAACAGCGCCATGTTCGTGCGGAAAGAAACTATGCTTAATAAGGCCAGCACTAAGATCATTGGACAGGCACAGCTAATCCTGAAGAAAATAGAAAATGAAGCGATAACACAGGCGAATGCCAGCAATAAGTCGGCGAGGCGGGTTGTTAAAAATAGTATAGAACGCATTGGTCTTATTATGTTGCTGTTCTTTGCGCTGATATGTGTGCTGGTTTATCTCATTCTAAGAGATGTTTCCCGCATAAATAGGTACAGGCAACAGATCGAGGCGGCAAAAGAAGAAGCTGAATATCACGCACTGGCTAAACACCGGTTCCTATCCAATATGAGTCATGAGATACGCACGCCGCTTCAATCTATATTGGGATACGCCGAGTTGGTAAAGAAACAACAAGGTCTTCAGCCTGAAAATATCGATGCTATTTATAGTTCATCACATCACCTGTTGCACATTGTAAATGAAGTATTGGATTACAATCGCATTATTTCCGGCAAATTTACCTTTACCCGGGAAGCATTTGATGTGCAGCAGGTATTGAATGAGGTTGTGTCAGTATTGCGCCCGCAGGCCAATAATAAAGAAATATTGCTCAAATGTTTTTACGAACCGCAAGGAACAAATGCAGTTTATGGCGACCCCTTCCGTTTGAAACAGGTTTTATTCAACCTGGCAGGCAATGCTATCAAGTTTACCAGCCAGGGCGAAGTATGTATCAATGTAACGGCTGTTGATTACGGTGATAATATTGGGTTTCGCTTTGATGTAACAGATACCGGCAATGGACTATCACGCAACGACATCAACCGCATTTTTAACGAATTTGAGCAGGCTGGTGATGAAAAAGAAGCCAAAAAAGGCACCGGCCTCGGCCTGGCCATATCAAAGCAATTGATAGAACTGCAGGGGGGCCAGCTTTCGGTAAAAAGTCAATTAGGCCAGGGCAGTTGTTTCACCATAGAACAAGTATTTGATAAAGCACCTGCACAAAGCATAGCAATACCTGACGATGTTAAAAGTGATGAAATCTCCTACCCTGCTAAGGTTTGGATAGTAGATGATGACCCGTTCATACTTGACCTTACAAAACAGTTATGCCGCGAACATGGAATCCAGTGTCAGGGTTTTAATAGTCCGTCTGAAATTTTGAATGTACCCTGGGATAATGAGGTGGGAATCCTGTTCATTGATATCCGGATGCCAGAAATGAGCGGCATAGAACTTTGCCACCTGATGAGATCGCGTGTTGCTCCGGGAACATTGATCTATGCACTTACCGCACAGGTAATGGCTGACGAAAATCAAGGTGTATTGAAGGGTGGTTTTGATGGAATATTGTCGAAGCCGTTTACCGAGAACGGGTTAATTACCTTATTAAAAAGTCATGTATCTAAAAAACCCGCTCAGGAATCAGCGTTTGATCCAAGGGCAATTGAAAGGATGACCTTTGGTGACCCTGAAGTAATGGTAAAGGTATTGAACCGTTTTATTGAAGATAGTCAGCATGATATTGACGAATTGCGCCGGGCTGCAAAAAAACAGGATGTACCGGTAACTAATTTACTGCTTCATCGGATTGCCGGACGTACAGCCCAATTCGGAGAAAAACAATTATCACAACGCTTTAGGGTAATTGAAATAAGGCTTAACGCCACAAATATCCTGACGACAGAAACCGTCTATGAGATTTTACTGCTGTGCACGCATTTACACAGTTTTGCGGAGAGAGTAAACAACTATAATGTAAGAAGAGGCACTGCTATTTAAACTTGATCAGTCGAGGCCGTACCGTTCCAGCTTACTATACAACGTTTTTCTATCGATATTAAGCAGTTGGGCTGCCTTGCTTTTATTATTATTTACCTCTTTTAGAACTTTCTGGATGAGCTTTTTCTCGTTCATTTCGTTTTGAAATTTGAGATCAGCATCATTTCTACTGTGCTGATTAGGCACAAAAAGTACCATTTCATCTGGTAAGGATTCAACACCAGCTATTTCACCTGCAGTAAGCAGCACCATACGCCTGATCACATTTTTAAGCTCGCGCAAATTTCCGGGCCAATCATAACAATGCAACAATTTCGCTGTTTCAGGCGTCAATCCTTTCACATGCCGGCCTATCTCCTTATTGGCTTCCGCAATAAAATGATCAATGAACATATCAATGTCTGCTCCCCTTTCCCTCAAGGCCGGCAATTGCAGTTTAAATTCATTAAGCCGGTGATAAAGATCAAGACGAAACTGACCATCGCTAACATTGTTGTTTAAATCCTCGTTAGTAGCAGTAACAATCCTTACATCTACCTTTACCGGCTTATGCCCTCCTACAGGCACAATGGTACGTTCCTGCAATGCCCGCAGTAGTTTTATTTGCACCTCATAGTTAAGGTTGCCCACTTCATCCAAAAACAAAGTGCCACCATCGGCCTGTTCAAATACGCCCTTTTTATCAGCTATAGCACCTGTAAAAGCGCCTTTTACATGACCGAACAATTCGCTTGCTGCCAGTTCTTTGGAAAGCGCACCGCAGTCTATCGCTACAAAATCTTTTGATGCCCGCTTGCTTTGTTGGTGGATCAATCTTGCAACGTACTCTTTCCCGGTACCACTTTCGCCCTGGATAAGAACAGCGAAATCGGTTGGCGCGATAAGATCAATTTGCTCAAATAGCTTTCGGGATCGACTATCATTTCCTTTAACAAAATCAGATATTTTTCCGCCGCCCTGTTCCTTATCGGAAAGTGCAGCCTCTGCTATCATCAATAATTCATCGGGGTTAACAGGCTTGGTGATATAATCAGACGCACCCGATTTCATGGCACTTACTGCCGTTCGCACATCATTGATACTTGTCATGATGATGGTTGGCAGCAAAAAGTTTTTTGAACGGATATTATTTAGGAGATCCATACCCGTACCGTCGGGTAAACGATAATCCAATAGCAAAAGATCGAAGTGATTGCTAAGTATGAGCTTTAAACCTGCACTAATGGAAGATACAGCAATCGGCTCATGTCCGCTTTTCTGCAGAAAATTTTGCAGCAGACCGGAGAAGGTCATATCATCTTCAACAATCAGAATTTTAGCCATAGGTTCGTTTTGGGGTAGTATTACAAAAATAAGAAAATCGCCCCAAATGAGACGATTTTCATAACTTTTGCACAAACCGTAAGTTAAACGATTGTTTTAAAGAAATATACCTATTTATTTACGAACGGGAGGCTTCGTGGTTGTGGTTGTGGTGTCTTTCTTAGTGGTTTTAGTGGTTTTCTTCTTGGTAGTGTCTTGCTGCATTTTAGGCGACGCTGATACTGCTACTGTTGCGAAAGTGAATGCTGATAACATCAGCGCTACTGCTAATTTTTTCATAGTGTTCTTTTTTTAAGTTAACACTATGCCAATAAGAACAACCGTGCCAAAACGCTAAAAAATCCCTTTTATACTTAACCAGAGTTATTTTAAAAGAAAAAACTGTTGCATTTCTCCACAGCGTTGTAGAGAAATGCCACAACTCACATCACTACTTTTACTTTAAGCTGTCCGTCTGAAAGTGTCCTGATGACAAGCTTATCCTGGGTGGGGTAAATAGCGTGTATATCGAGCTCTTTGATGATCACTTCTGAATGAATTCCATTGCCCATATCGCGGCTTAGTTCTTTTTGCAGGCGTATCTTGTTTTCGGAAATCAGTTGCGAGAAATTATAGATTGCCCGCTGCCTGATCATTTCGGTTATTTTGCCATTAAACATCCACTTTGCAGCCTTTAGCATCCAGGCTTTGCTTTGCAGGTCAAATGTCAGGTCGGGAAATGAGAGTTCATGTTTTGCAGCGTCATAAGTTGGCGTGCCTACCAGATAAATGGTACCAGTGCTTGATCCGCCAAAATCAACCTGCAAAACAACTTGTTTGCCTATACCCCATACTTTGGTGTTATTTACCATAAACTGTTTCCCTGCTATCTCAGCGCTTTGTCCTACAACTTGTTGATTAATGATCTTAGTTAAATGGTCATAACCCTCAACCAGATCCAAATATACGCTGAAGCCTTTTGACGGCGTGTAAGTGGTTAGATTAGGTACTGGCTTTACCGGTTGTGGATTACTTACAGTAGTAAACACCGGTTTAGCCGACAAACCTACCGAGAAACTGAGCAATGAACCATTAAGGTTAAAATTACTTAGCTGTACTGACTCAGGGTTAATGGAAACATAACCCATATCTCCTGCCTTGGTTTCGGTTGATAAGTTTTGCCATATCTGTTGAATCATAGGTTTAACATTATAAGCCGCTACTTTGGCATCTACCATTTTGCCAAGATCGTTTAATGGTCCACTTATATATTGGATCAGCCGGTCGGTAACATCAATAGCGCCCATAACCACATTGCAACGGTCGAGCGGTTTTGGTGCAGGGTAAAGAATAGTTTTTGATTTCAGGTGAAAATCCGGCGTTACGCTAATAGTAGACTGATAGGAAATCTGCATCCTGCGGGGCCGCTCATCGCCCCAGCCACATTGGGCCGATATTACAGGCACAACAGGCGTGGGTGCCGATCCCATAAGGGTGGCACATTTAGCGCAATAAGATGCCGAAAAACCATAGCTGCCGATAAAGCTGAGATTTACCACATTATTACTGCCTGTAATGGTAAAAGGCGTGCGTGTGAAAGTATATTGGTAGCGCAAACCTTCGCAGGGCTGCTGTTTATCTGAATACTTACTCGGCACAGAATTTTCGGCCTGTACAAAATAGGTTTTCAGATCGACAGTAACCGGTATATCTACATTAGAAACGGGTTGAACTATTTTAGGCACATCAACCGCTGTGGCTGTTGGAGCGAGAGGCTTGGTTGTAGCACATGAGTATAATACCATGGGCAATGCCAGAAATGTAAGTAATTGTAATGGCTTAAGTTTCATATCGAGGGAAAAACGGCTGCAAAAATAGCAAAGGTTTTGGCTCGTTATTATAAAAAAAGCGCTTTCAATTCATGAAAGCGCTCACAACCAATTTAAGCAGGAATCCCAGCTCCTGTTTGTCTTTATGCGGATTAGCTAATTTAGTTTGCTACCCTTATTTTGATCACCAGTTTTTTTACTGTATCAAAGCCCGGTACCAATATATTAGGGCGATGAACATCATTCGGAAAGAAAAGAAAAAACTCTGATGGGGTAGCTATATAATATTTCCCTGTGGCTTCATAATTGGCCCCGTCTTTTCGTTCATCATAAGGTTTAATAACTTTGGATTCACTTAAAGGTGATACTCCAATCTTCTCTTCTCCTTTTATCACATATTGCAGATCAATAAAACGCCGGTGTGATTCCCATGCCGATTTTTCAAATTCTTTTGAGGGCGCTTCCGTAATAGTGGCAACTACATTGGCGCTATCTATCACATATTTGCCAGGAGCCATATCTGCTAAGTTATGATCCCGCATAAATGCAAAAGCCTTATCCCAATAAGCTTTATTGGCATGATATTGCTTTGCAAACTCCACATTGTCTGTCGCCGGGCTCAATTGTATGTTCAAGCCATTAGCCCACTCACGGCTTTTAACCCATTTTTCAGCACGCTTTTTTGTCCATTCAGTTTTCCTTTGTGCTAAGACACTGCCATTCGCTATGAAAACGAAAAGAATTGCTAATAGACTGATCTGTATACCGTAACTTTTTTTCATAATTCAGGTTAATCCCCAAAGGAAAGATACTAATTCCGTTTTCAATATTACGCTGTATTTCATCATTACTCACAGCAATACAGCTGTTTATTTACGAAAACGTTTTAGTAGATACTAATTTTTGATATCCTATCTTCTACAACGTTTGCGTAAAAATAATGCCGATGGCGCTTTTCTTATGTCTGATAACATTGTAGAATTGCGGAAAATTCTATTAGCGTTTTAAGCAAGATGAAAGTAATTCACAGCGTACATCCCGAAGATTTTAAATCTTATCAGACAGATAAAATTAGGGAGCGGTTTTTATTGGATAATCTGGTAAAGCCGGGCGAGATTAATTGCGTTTACACCCATTACGACCGTATGATCGTTGGCGCTGTGCAGCCAACAAACGGCGTTATAAAGCTTGATAATTATCCGAATTTAAGATCAAACTACTTTTTGGAAAGGCGTGAGATTGGCATTATTAATGTTGCTGCTAACGGACAAGTAATTGCTGACGGAAATACTTATGCAGTAAATAAACTGGATTGCCTTTATCTTGGCAAGGGTGTTAAGGAGGTTACTTTTTCAAGTGTTGATAGCAGTAACTCTGCTGTGTTTTATCTATTGTCAGCGCCGGCACATACTTCCTACCCTGCTGCTTTAATGACAAATGCACAGGCCGTAAAAGTAAACGCAGGTGATGCCAAAACCGCAAACAGGCGTACCATCAATAAATACATTCATTTGGATGGTATCAAAAGCTGCCAGCTGGTAATGGGTCTGACCATATTAGCTGAAGGCAGTGTTTGGAATACGATGCCATCGCATGTGCACGACAGGCGAATGGAAGCTTACTTTTATTTTGACGTGCCTGAAGGCCAACGTATATTTCACTACATGGGCGAGGGGAACGAAACGCGGCACATTGTAATGAAAAACTACGAGGCTGTGGTATCACCGCCATGGAGCATACATTCAGGCGGAGGAACATCAAATTATGGTTTCATATGGGGTATGGGAGGCGAAAACCTGGACTATACCGATATGGACGCCATTGCAATGAATGAATTAAGATAATTAAGAACCTTTAGTATTTAAAAATTGGAAAATCAATATTCATTAGCCGGGAAGGTAATTGTGGTTACCGGCGGAACAGGTATCCTCGGTAAATCTTTTGTTAACGGTATTGTTGAGGCCGGCGGAACGGTTGGTATTTTAGGGCGTAATGCAGCAGTAGCCGAAGAAAGAGCCGCTGCGATCAATAAAAATGGCGGAAAAGCATTGCCTTTGATTGCCGATGTAATGAACGAAACCCAATTACAGGAAGCATGTGACAAGGTTTTGAAGGTTTTTGGCCGGATTGACGGCTTAGTAAACGCAGCCGGAGGTATTATGCCAGAAGGAGTTTTACAGCCAGAGGATGATATTTTTGAAATGAACATTGCGGGAATGAAAAAAGTGATGGACCTGAATATTTGGGGCACCATTTTACCAACCCAGATATTTGGTAAAGCTATTGCCCAAACCGGTAAAGGCAGTATCGTGAATATTTCCTCAATGAACTCAAAAAGTGCTGTTACTAAGGTATTGGGATATAATATTGGCAAAGCAGCTCTTGACTGTTATAACCAATGGTATGCAGTTGAATTAGCCAACCGGTATGGTGATTCTATCCGAATGAACGCCATTGCCCCGGGTTTCTTTTTAACTGAGCAAAACAAGAATATGCTAACCAAACCTGACGGTGGTTACACTACCCGCGGTGAATTAGTGATCAGGAAGACGCCATTTAAACGTTTTGGCCGCCCGGACGAGCTTATCGGTGCATTGGTTTGGTTATTAAGCGATGCTTCGGCATTTGTAACCGGATCAATGGTATGCGTTGATGGCGGTTTCTCCATATTCAGCGGTGTTTAAAACGCCTCAAAGCATCAGTTTTTTGCAGGCGCACCGTTTTTCCATACCTTTAGAGGTTCCATGATCGTCCATGAATCATGAAACCTCTAATCCGGGATGAATTTCAACGCTATAACGATAAAGGACATTGCAAGGGAGCTTGGGCTTTCTGTTTCAACGGTTTCCAAGGCGCTGAGTGATAGCTATGAGATCAGCGAAAAAACGAAAAAGCTGGTTAATGAATATGCCGAGAAAAACAATTACCGGCCAAATCCTATCGCCAAAAGCCTAAAACAAGGAAAAAGCAAGTCGATAGGCGTTGTTGTTTCAACAATCGAAAATCATTTCTTCTCGCAGGTAATTAACGGCATCGAGTCAATAGCTCACAGCCGGGGCTATAATGTGATCATTACCCAAACACATGAATCGTACGACCTGGAAGTACTAAATGTAAAGCACCTCACCTTCCGGTCTGTCGATGGTATCCTGATCTCGCTTTCCACCGAAACAAAAAACATTGACCATCTTACGGCCCTGCACAAAAAAGGCTTGCCTATTGTGCTTTTCGACCGGATAAGCGAAGATATTGAAACGCACAAGGTAATTGCCGATAATTATAAAGGCGCCTATGACGGCACACTGAATTTGGTACGGTCAGGTTACAAAAAGATAGCTCATATTACAAGTTCGCCTAACACGTCAATTACCCGTGAACGCCTTGCCGGTTATAAGGCTGTATTATCTGATCAGGGCATTATATTGAATGAGAAATACATCAAGTATTGCCTGCACGGTGGCCGTGACCTGGAAGAAATAACCAACGCACTAAATGACTTGTTAAATATGAATGATAAACCCGACGCCATATTTACGGCCTCTGACAGAATAACCACTAATACGTTACGGCTTCTGCGCGAAATGGACGTTAAAATACCGATCGATATTGCTTTACTGGGATTCACAAACACCGAATTGGCAGAACTGCTAAATCCGTCTCTCAGTTCAGTTTATCAGCCAGGCTTTGAGATAGGCAAAACCGCTGTTGAAATGCTAATACAACTGATGGAGAGTAAACATCCTGTAAATGAGTTCGAAACTAAAATAATTCCTACTCAAGTATTTATCCGCGATTCATCCTTACCCAGGAAATAACCAATCGTCTAACAGAAAACGATTTCGTTAATAAATATCTACGCGTGCTTTGCCATAAGTACATCGTATGCTACTTTTGATAAGATCAGTTAAATCATCTATGAGGATCAATTACATTCTGTTTCTGTGCATTCTTGGTTTATGCAATGCAGCAAGCGCCCAGGTTGTTACACTCGATTATTATTTCAATCATGAGGTACATAAAAATGCAGCCGGACAAACGGAACGCTTTCATTACATGTGGAAGGATAAAGCCAATTCAGGTTTTTCAATTTTAGGGGAAGCCTTTAAAAAGAATGGTGCGACACTTAACTCACTCGACGCAGCCCCTACCATACGGAACCTAAAAAATACCAATATCTATATCATCGTCGACCCGGATACGAAAAAAGAAAATCCAAATCCCCATTACATCGAGCAGAATAACATTACCGAAATAGCTAAGTGGGTGCACGCCGGCGGGGTATTGCTTATGTTTGCTAATGATAGTGCCAATGTTGAATTACCACATTTTAATCACCTGGCTGCCAAATTTGGGATGCATTTTAATAATGACATTCAAAATCATGTAATTGATGACAATCATTTTGAAGATGGTGCTATTTATATCCATGACAATCCCATTTTCGTATCTGCCCATAAGATATTTATCAAAGATGCCTGCTCAATAAGTACCACCGGAGTGGCAAAACCAGCTTTAAAGAACAAAAACGGCGCTGCAATTATCGCTGTAGCCCGTTACGGAAAAGGCGTTGTAATGGCCGTCGGCGACCCATGGCTATACAACGAATATGTGAATGGCCGGTTACCTGCCGGGTATGAAAATGACAAGGCTGCAACCGATGTTGCCAAATGGTTGATCAGCCAAGTTCAGGGCAAATAGAAAGGGACTATTTTTATTGCCCAGCTTTTTAATGTCACTCAAACTATCTGCGTTTCAATACGTTCCTGTTATATATCGAGAAAATATTTACAGGAAGAAGTCATGAGCTACGAAGACGGGCAATTGTTTAAAACGCTTTTTGACCAGGCCAATACCCCTATTTGTGTCCTAAAAGCCAATCCTCCTGAGTTTACTATAGTTGCATTTAACCAGCAGTTTAAAAGATCATCCCAAACATCTGTAGAGCGCGCGGTCGGTGAGCCGGTGTTTAATATTTACAGGCCACATGATAAAGCAAGTGAGGAGCAATATGAAATATTAAAAGGTGGCCTGTACGAAGCTATCGATACAAGAACCAAAATAGATCTGCCCATCCTGTATTTCGAATCGACAGACAATGATAATCAGGTACAACGTTCATGGTGGCGGATAGAGATCACGCCCATTCTAAACGGAAGCGGAAGTGTCACATATCTGCTATGCACTACCTTAAACATTACCGACCGGGAATTAATGCGATTATCCATGGAAGAAGCCCGGCAACATGAAAAAGAATTATATGAACAGCTCCAGTCTGCAAATGAAGAATTAAACGCTGCAAATGAGGAATTAACCACGACAGTAGAGGAATTGCATGAATCACAAGACGAATTACGCCGCCTCAATGATGAATTGGAGCAACGTGTTATTGCAAGAACGCAAAGACTGGCAGAAAGTGAAAAACGCCTTCAATCTATTTTGGACTCATTACCTCAAATAGCCTGGACCAATACTAAAAACGGCGAGATAGATTTTTATAATAAACGGTGGTACGATTATACCGGCCTCTCATTTGATGAAACCAAGGGCTGGGGCTGGAAAAAAACGGTACATCCTGATGATCTTCAAAACAACCTTGATTGCTATACAGATATTCTGGAAAGCAATCAGCCGGGCGAATTTGAAATGCGTCAAAAAGGGAGAGATGGTGTATACCGATGGCATTTGATCAGACTTCATCCTCTGAACGGCGAGACAGACGTATCGAAACATTGGATAGGCACCGCTATTGAAATAGATGCCCTTAAAAAATTACAGGAGCAGAAAGATGATTTTATCAGTATTGCCAGCCATGAATTAAAAACACCGATCACTACTTTGAAAGCATCATTACAGCTGCTCGACCGGATGAAGGATAACCCGGCCTCAATTAAATCAAGGCATTTAATAGAACAGGCCAACAGGAGCATGCATAAAGTAAGTACGCTTGTTGACGAATTGCTGAATGTTAACCGTATTAACCAAACACATTTGCCGCTTCATAAAACGGTTTTTACCTTATCCGAATTGGTTAATGGCTGTTGCAATCATATCAGCCTGGCGGGTAAGCATAATGTAGTTATTTTAGGCAATAAGGAGTTAAAGATAAATGCTGATGAACGGGCTATTGACCAGGTAATTGTTAACCTGGTTAATAATGCCGTTAAGTATGCCCCTGGTTCAGAAGATATTTTTATCATTATCGAACAAGAGGATCACATGGCAAAAATATCAGTTAAAGACAGCGGGCCGGGTATTCCAAGAGATAAATTGCCTTATCTTTTTGACCGCTATTTTCAGGCGGAAACTACCGGTTATCGTAAACCCGGACTGGGCTTAGGGTTATATATATGCTCTGAGATCATTAAACGCCATGGCGGCCATATTGGTGTTGAAAGTGAACTTGGTAAAGGCAGTACTTTCTGGTTTACCTTACCGTTATGGGACTAAATAAAAAGCCGCAGCAAAACACACACAATTGCCGCGGCTTTTCCAGTTAATTTATAATACAAATGCAGCTATCATTCCCAGGTGCACCGCAATACTTAGTCCAAGTAAAAAGATAACAACACTGGTCTTAGAGCCAGCCATACCTGTAACAACGCTTGCAAAAAAAAGTACGAGGGTGGTGGCCAGCGTCCATATCGGTGCATCATAATAGTACATCAAAAATGCAGGCAACGGTAAGAACAATACTCCGGGCCCAAGTATTGAAAGCAGGAACCATACAGCCCGTTTTTCTGTTTGGGTCTCGGCATATTTCAAAAACCTTTTATATGCAGAATAACGTACTGGTGCAACTTCTTCTGTAGCTAAATTAACTGATGGGTTTAATTCAATAGTACTCATGATTATCTTATTTTATTCGTTTTTTATGATTGATATTTAATTTCCAAGTATTAATAAGCAAACGCTATCTTCTTGCGCTTCAACTGCATGGGGTACCCCAACCGGGATATCGAGATCTGAAAATTTGTCCAGTTCTATCGATTTGCCTTCCTGTTTGTAAATAACTGTTCCTTCAACAACCACCAATTTTGCCGGGATCGCAGTTTTATGCTCTGTCAGTACCATTCCCTTTTTAAAACCTAATGCGAGGGTTTTTCCGGCTGTGTAGGTCTTCAATACCCTTACTACCGGGATCGCTGAATTTTCAAGTTGCGTTAATACTTCTTTTATGATCATTTTGTCAATAGTTTATCTTAAGTAATTTGTTTATGTCTCTACAAGTGATGAGGTGCTGTGACGTTGCTCATCACGTTGATAGCTTAAACTTTTAAAACCTTTAAGGCCCAGTACCAGCAACACAGGTACTTTTATAACTTCTAAGATGACATAACACCAGTGCAGCCCATGACCAGTTACCATTTCGCCATTAATGATCCGGTTGGCATTCAGGTCTAATACCGGAAGCAGCCATGCGGTTTCCAGTATCAATATTATACCAGCTACTATAATGAGATAGGTCTCAGGCTTATTCGGCTTTTTTATAAAACAGGTGATCAGGATGACTGCCAGGAAAGCCCATTCACAATGGTTAAGCATTCCGAAAATAATCTTGCCTATCTGTAAACCTTCGATCATACTCAAGTTAGGCGCTGTAAATTTTAAAGGCGCTTCCATAAAGCTTATAGCCATAAAGAAGCCTAACCAGAAAATGGCGCTGATACTTCTTACCAATTGTGCATTATTGTCATTCATGTTTTTTGATTTTAAACCACAACTCTATTTGCACCACCATTCATCATTCTAAGCCGGCCCAAGAACATATTAGCCATCAACCCCGCCCTGTTTTTTGCATCCTTAGCTATGATTCCTTCAAAATGCTCATCTATAGTTTCTGCAAAAAGCATCAGCCAGCGTTCAAAATGATCCTGCTCTATTGGTAAGGGTGCATGCTTTGAAAAAGGGTTGCCCTTATAGCCGCTTACGCCAAACAATGCCGCATTCCAGAACGCATACATTTTGTCGAGATGGGGCTGCCAATCTTCAATAACATTTAAGAAAACCGGCCCTATCAAATTGTCCTGGCGCACTTTACCGTAGAACTCGTCTACCAAAAGCCTTATATCATTTATGTCTTCTATATCTTTCATTTATTAGAATATATTAACACCTTTATATCCTTTATTGGTTAA
>JBQCEA010000748.1:0-2620 GCA_051960695.1 Mucilaginibacter sp.
AGAAACAATCCAAGTTCAGCACATGGCTGTACAGCATTGTTTACACAACCGCCATGACCTTTTTGCGTAAAAAAAGGGTTGATACAGATTCAATTGATGATGAAAATACGTATATTCAGCTTGAGAACCATTCCTCGGGCATAAATAATAACATGGCCGAAAAGAGGTCGAGGTCATATTACCTTAACCAGGCTATTGGTCAGCTTTTGCCGGATGATGCAGCTATTATTACCCTATTTTATATGGGTGAGCAATCACTTGAGGAAATAGGGCAAACATTAGGGATAGAACCCAACACGGTGAAAGTAAAATTGTTCAGGGCACGCCAGCGCCTGAAAGAAAAGCTGGAAAAGAATTTAAAAAACGAGGTTAAGGAGTTGATATGAATACGATAGAGGAAAGACTTTGGAATTACATCGATGGCAATTGCAGCGAAGAAGAGTGCAAAGCCATTGATATGCTCATTGCTAATGATGAAGCTTATCGCAGTAAATTTGAAGAACTGTTAAGCTTTGACAAGGAATTTGCCGCAATGGAGCCGGATGAGCCGTCTATGGGTTTCACCTATAAGGTTATGGAAGGCATCCGCACGGGGTATGCGCAACAGCCTTTAAAAGCGGCTATTAATAAACGTGTCATACGTGTTATAGGCGGTTTTTTTATCATCAGCATCTTATTGCTGACAGTATTTGTACTGTCAAACCTGCATCTTTCTCCTGTCAAACTTTCATTGCATCTGCCTGATAGTGTGAAGCTTCCGGAAATTAAAAATTATTTAAACAGCAGTGTTCTGCAATGGTTCTTTTGTTTTGACATTGTATTAGGCTTGTTCCTGCTGGATGGTTGGCTGCGCAGACGAAAGGTATCAAAACAGCTATAGATTTATCACAGAGTGTATTGCAAATTAAACACTGTGTCATTAAAAAGAAACACCATAAAAACCGGCAAACAAAGCCTAATTAAGCGAAATAAATACAAGACGGAAAAAATGGCACGGCATACAATTATGGTATAGTAATTGCGTTATCATAATCGAACTGGTATCCTACCAGTTTAATTGTGATAAGGTTTAGGTTGAAAGCCCCCAAACAGCAAGTGTGAGGGGGCTTTTATTTTGCCCAAGGATTTTAAACTAAAAATGCCCGCGCAATCACTGATCTGAAAACCGGACATCGCCAATAAAATAATCTTAAGCTTTTATTTACCCGACCGTTCCAGTTGCTTTTCCATTTGCCTGTTAGCAACTATGACGATCTCGACACGGCGGTTTTGTGAGCGGCCTTGTTCGGTGGCATTGTCAGCGATAGGCTCTGTTTCACCCTTTCCCTGGGTGCTCATTCTTACCGCATCAACGCCATTGGCAGCAAGGAAATCCTTTACTGCATCAGCACGGTGCAAAGACAGATCAAGGTTATACTGAGGGTCGCCCGTATTATCCGTGTGTCCTATAATAATCACATTGGTAGCGTTATTCTTTTGTAAAGAAGCTGCGAGGTTTTTCAGATTGGCTTGCGCTGCGGTTTGTATCTCTGCCTTGCCTTTGCCGAATAAAATTCCTGAATCGAATTTAACAATGATCCCTTCTCCGGCACGTATTACTGTAGCACCCGGAATGGATTGCTTAAGTTCAGCGGCCTGCCTATCCATCGTGCTGCCGATAAGCGCCCCGGCCGTTCCGCCTACTGCCCCGCCAATGAGTGCGCCCAAAGCCGTATTACCCGCTGACTTACCGATCACTGCCCCTACAGTTCCACCAGCCCCTGCACCAATAGCCGCCCCTTTTTGAGTCTTGCTCGCAGTATGGCATCCGGCTGAGATACAGTTTGCAATGATTATAGAAAAGTATATTATAGTAGAAAAGCGATATTTCATTACTAATTGAAAAACAAAGCCAATGCCATGTACTATATTAACATGGATGAGCCCGTTTAGTGTGTACAATTGGAGCTTTTAATTTGAAACTGAGAAATATTCTTTGTAAAAGTGGATAACAAAACAAGCTGTTCCGGCTTGTTTTTAGTACAGGATGAAATAAAAAAACCTCCCGTTAGAGAGGCTTTTCCGTATTTAAAAATAACGACTGATCATTACTGACCGGCTTCTGAAGGAACGCTTGCAACACGGTAGCCGGGACCGTTAGCATCTTTATAATCTTCATAAAATATGTTATCCGGAGATACGTAATATTTCTTTTTGTTCAATGTTATTTGACGGCAATCTGGTGGCAATTGGTCTATAATATCTCCAACCTTCACATTTAGCTCAGATACCGTTTGCTGATCATCCTGCTGCGGAGCATAATTATCATTGCTGCTTCCGGTTGGAGCAGGAGCGTCCATCATCGGGTCATCATTATCATTCATAGGCTGGTCATTTAAACTTGCCTGGTCATTACCGGTATTCAAAACACCGTCGCGACCAACAACCACGTATACGGTATTACCATTTGCATCAACATCAGGCTGGTAATAAACGCCGTCGGCCTCGTAATATTGAACTCCATCGATAACAATTGATTGTGCATCAGACGGCAGGTTTGGAACAGATGCGCCAACCGGAGGGGCTGTTACCTCATAACCACCATTATATTGTCTGTAAAATATGCCACCGTAGTAGTAAT
>JBQCEA010000749.1:0-5084 GCA_051960695.1 Mucilaginibacter sp.
AACAGGTCAGGAAACCTGTCAAGATTATGGCGATATGGATCAACCCTTTTTTCATCATTTACTTGCCCGAAAAGTCGAAATACAGGTTGAGCGATAAAGCGTCCTCAATGTTTTTGTCGTAGTTGAAGTATTGGTTCTTTGCACCGCTTGGGCCTAATTTCTCAGGTTTTTGTGATTTTGTTCCGATAGGCGCTATACCATGCATAAATGATATATCACCTGAAGGGAAAACTGGTGCAACATTGTAGGTCTTTTTGGGATATTTAGGCGTAAACAGGCGCATAAACACGTCCCGGCTATCGCAAACTATAGTAATAGGCTGCTCTTTAGTTTGCAGCTTCATCCAGTATAAATTGGAGTAAAAGCCTTTAAATTCGGGATAGATCAGTTTGGTGCTGTCTTCGCCGGTAATGGCATTGTTATAAGCTTTGTCCCAAACATTTAATGTAACGCCCTTCAAGCGGTTCTTCCAAACCCGGTAAGGACCATCACCCATATAGGTTACGCCTTTAACTTCTTTTTCAGGATAGGAGAAATTTACACCCAATAGGTCGGCTTCCTCACCTACAGGCCAATACCTAACCTCTAATTGCACCCATCCCGAAGGGTAAATGGTCCATTTTAATTCCTGTTCAGTGGTCTTTTTACCAAACTCCACGGCTACGACCAATTTATCGCCTTCATAATAGTTGGTCAATTTTTGGAAACCTGACTGGTTTTGTCCTTCAGCCAATACCGGTCCATTAGTAAGCGGAATAATACCTTTGGCATTCCTTACCTTTTGCAGAATACCTGAATTACGGTTAAATTCCAGTTCGATATCTTTCACCGTCACTTTATAAAGCGAATCAGTTTCTTTAATAACCGGTTTGCTATCGCCATTAAGCACAACCATACGTTTGGTTATCACTTCGTGACTGCTTATCGGCCAGCTCCAGGTGTATAATTCCCGTTTGTGCGGATCAAATGCAGTAACATACAGTACATCGTAAGTTTTCCAGCTTGCTGGTAAGTTTAGTTGCAGATAACCATACTGGCCAGGTTGTACATCAGGTGAGGTAATTGCTCCGGTCAACGATGCTGCTAATGATTTTTGATATGGGTTATTCAGCCGCGCAAGGCGATAGCTAAACGTGCATTGCTTTAAATTAGTGAAGGCAAAACGGTTCTCCAATCTTAACTTTCCGTCAAATGCAGGCGTTATTTCCTTTGGCTCCAGGTGAACAGGGCACCAAACCTCTTTAATGGTATAGTAACTACCTTCCTTTTCATGATATGGGCCGACAATGCCATCAGGACCATGATCGCCATCCGAATCAAGCAAGCCATTTTTATCCGTGCGTACTACAGCTTCGTCAGCAAACACCCAAATAAAACCACCTGCCGATATTGGCGTGTGCCACATCTCTTCCCAAAAATCATCCAGTCCGGCACCAGCTCCGCCATCATATAACCCATGCAAAAACTCGGTGGGAAATGCTACATCATGGCCATGTATATCCGTGTTAGTTCCGTAATCATAATTGATATAATGCTGGGTATTGGTTCCCCTAAAAATAGCCCAGGGATGAATTAATGGACGTTTTTGAATATCCAGCTCATCAAACCAATGATCAAGGTCGAAATTGAAGCCTCCCTCATTACCATTATCCCAAATCACTATCGATGGATGGTTCACATCCTTCTCGATCATTTCTTTAACCAGTTTAGAGCCAACTTTGGTATCGTAAATATGGTGCCAGCCAGTTAACTCATCCAGCACGAACAAACCCAGCGAGTCGCAAGCATCCAGGAAATGATCATCAGGCGGATAATGCGACATGCGCACTGCGTTCATGTTCATGTCTTTGATCATTTTCACATCAGCAATGCTCATACTCTTATTGAGTGCCCTGCCTGTTGTCGGCCAAAACGAATTGTGGTTTACACCCCTGAATTTGATCTTTACGCCGTTTACATAAATGCCATCGTGCTCACGCAGCTCAATGGTGCGGAAACCAAAACGCTGATCTACAAGATGTACTTGTTTGCCATTTACATTAAGCGTAAAAACTACCTTGTATAGATTAGGAAATTCCGGCGACCATAACTTCGGCGAGTTCAGGTGTGTTTTGATCATTACTGAAGTATCGCCCGGTTTAACAGCAGTAGTAAATCCGTTTCCGAATTTTTGTCCCGAAATTGTGTACAACTGTCCCGTAACGCTGGCTGCACCTGCTATATGTGCCAGTTTAAGCTCGGCCCGGAAATTACCATTGGCTTTGGCATCTACCGCTACATGGCTGATGTGCTGCTTCGGAAAAGCTTCTAAGAACACTGGCCGGAAAATTCCGCCGAACACCCAAAAGTCGCCTTTTCTTTCGGCAGCATTTACGGATGGGTTCGCCGAATATTTGGACACGGTTACCTCCAGTAAATTTTCGCCACCGTAATGAAGCAGTTTAGTAATATCATATTTGAAGCGATAAAAAGAGCCTTGATGGATAGGTCCGGCAGATTCACCATTGATCTTAACCTCTGAGTCGGTCATCGAACCATCAAATACAATATTGATGTCCTTGCCCTGCCATGATGCCGGAACGTTAAATTTGTATTTATATAATCCCTTCTCTCTGCCTTTCAGCGAATCTTTGTCTAACCCATAATTGTATTTACCAAATCCCTGTAATTCCCAGTTGGATGGCACGGCGATCTTGGTCCATTTGCCCGAGTTTTGGCCTGCAGTGCAATAAAAATCCCAGTTAACAGTATGGTCGCTCCCTGTGCCCGAAAGAAATACTTTCAGCGTTTTTTGCGCATAAGTATCAGCTGCAAAAAGTATTAATAAAGCGCATACAAAGAATTTAAAACAGGACGGTCGCATTATTTATTAGTTTTTGGTTAGATTGAATTTTAAAGGATTATCAGTTCTGAAAGGCACAGCAGGCAAACCGCCTTTGTTGTAGAAGTTGGGCTGGGCTGCTTCTGTCCAGGCAAAGCGTACAGCTACCGGCGATGAAACCTCAGGCGACGAAACAATTAGCTTATCACCGTCGATAACCGCATTGGCAGCCACAAACTTTTTGTCGTTACCGGTAAGGGTGAAATAATCGAGGGGCTTGCCGTCATGACTTACCAAACCACCGTCGGTATATTTAAAATAGAGGATGACCTTATTGCCTTTGACCTTCATTTTTTGATACATCGGGCCGGAAAAAACGACATCCTTTTTGCCGTAGGTATTGGCCAATGCCTGCAATTCAAGCCGATGGCCCACCACCCATTTAAATGGCGGGTGAATGTTTTTCAGATCATCATTCAGATCAGTAGTAACGATCATTCCGGTATGCGGTATTTTCAGTGCCAATGTTTGTGCTTCTCTAAATTCAGGCTCTGAGAATTCAGTATACTGAACCGGGCCTTTAGCTTTTGTATAGTAATACGGAGCTATCTGTACATAATAGAATGGCATATCCTTGTCTTTCCATAGTTTGCGCCAGCTATTGACCAGCGCTTCCATTTTATAGGTGTAGGT
The DNA here is from genome assembly GCA_051960695.1 of Mucilaginibacter sp. Taxonomy (GTDB): domain Bacteria; phylum Bacteroidota; class Bacteroidia; order Sphingobacteriales; family Sphingobacteriaceae; genus Mucilaginibacter. Next base: position 3,515 of record JBQCEA010000749.1, read on the forward strand.
AATTCGTTCACCTAAGAAACAGTTGCTTTCTCCCTGGTACCACAAAAAACCTCGTATAGCAAATGGCGCAACAGGCTCTATCATGCTCGAATAAAACTTACCCGGGTCACCATCTATCTTGATGTTATTTGCCTTGAAATAAGGAACCACATCAAACGCCGCTACCGGCATCCATGGTTCTATCCGGCTGCCGCTTACTGCGGATGAAATAATGCCAACCGGCACGTTAAGATCATGCTGCAAATTTTTGCCAAAGAAGTAACCGGCAGCTGAAAAAGCACGCAGGGCTGAATCTTCGGCTATGCTCCAACCTGAATGCGTTGGATCGGGTTTATCCATTTTTTTTCGCTCAACCAGGAATATCCTTATCTGCGGATTATGTGCCCTTTCAAGCTCATCAACCGGAGAATTTACAGTGCTGGTATCAGGCTTTCTTACTTTGCTGTTTTTCCGCATTTCGTATTGCATGTTCGATTGCCCAGAACATAGCCACACTTCACCCACCAGTACATTTTCCAGCTTAATGGTATTAGTTCCTGATATGGTTAATGTTTGCGGCTGTGCAGATGCAGGCATCGGGTCTAATACCACCTTCCATTTCCCTGAAGCATCTGGCAAGGCTGTTTTGGTTTGATTGGCAAACGTTACAGTAACCTTTTCTCCGGCTGCAGCGGTGCCCCAGATAGGAACACGCTTATTGCGCTGCAATACCATATTATTACCTAATATTTTGGGTAAAATAACTTCAGCTTTGCTATTGAAACTAAAAAGCAATAGCATCACCGATAAATAGAATATACCGCTTACCCTCATCTGTTAATAGTTGCTTGTTTTAAATGATTTGATATAGAATACAGCAGGTTTCGCCGGGTCCCCCGTATGGTCCACGTCATAGTCCTGGTCGGTTGGTGTATCGGCATTCGGGAAACGCCTTACTCCGCCTGTGCGGAAAACTATCCGTTTAACTTTCAGCACCGGGGCAAAAAACAGACTTGGTGACAGATCTTTACCATTAATATTCACCGTATAGAAACGGGTGTCTGTATTCAGTTTAAGTACGACGTGATAGGCCGTGTTGGCATCATAATGTTTCAGCAAGCTTTTATTACGATAGCCCGCTTTGGTATAAAATGCGCCTGTGGAATCTAATGTTAGCCTGATGGCTGCATGGCCTTTCGCATCCTGGAACTCAATATCCAGCATACCTGTATTATTTTGACCGGGCACTACCGTAAAATCGGTTATTAGTTTTTTCGACTCAGGCACTACGCGTTCTGCGTATGCGTAATCGAACCTGTCACGGTCATTCAGTGCCAGCGCTTTAGTACCGTCAGGCATTTTTTCAATACCAACCTTTGCCCATTCAGGACTATAAGTATTCCATTTGTCCAGTTCCTTTCCGGCAGGCATATTATTAAACACTTCGTTTGCCTGTTCCGAAACATGATCGTTAACTGGTACCGGGATAGAAGACACCCAAATGTCTTCCTTGTTCATGCTGTAAGTAACCCATAGCTTACCATCCGGCGGGGTACCATTACCTTCGATAATACCGCGCGTATATTGCGGG
>JBQCEA010000750.1:0-10978 GCA_051960695.1 Mucilaginibacter sp.
AGTCACAAAACCGGTAAAAAACTACCGGAAGGCAAATTATCCCCAAATTTTATGGCAAAGCGTGAAGTAGATATTGTAGTAATATCCGACGTGCATTTAGGTACTTATGGGTGCCACTCCAAAGAACTTCTTAAATATTTAAAGAGTATCAAGCCTAAAATGCTGATCCTGAACGGTGATATCATTGATGTATGGCAGTTTAGTAAATCTTACTGGCCCGAAACACACATGAAAGTTATACGCAGGATACTGAAATTCGTCACAGAGGGTGTGCCTGTTTACTACCTTACCGGCAACCACGACGAAATGCTGCGTAAGTTCGCTGATTTCGACCTGGGGTCGTTCCAATTACGCAATAAAGTGGTATTGAATATCGACGGCAAAAAGGCATGGATATTTCATGGTGATGTATTCGACGTCACCATGCAGCATTCTAAATGGCTGGCCAAGTTAGGGGCAGTTGGGTATGATACCTTGATACTGCTCAACAGCTTGGTGAACTGGTTCCTGACTGCCATGGGCCGGGAAAAGATGAGCTTTTCTAAAAAAGTAAAAGGGAGATTCAAGGATGCAGTAAAATTCATCAACCAGTTTGAACAAACCGCTGCCGACCTCGCAGTTGAAAAGAAATACAGCTATGTAATATGCGGCCACATCCACCAGGCCGAGATGAGAGAGATACAGGCTACGGATGGATCAGGCTCTGTGACTTACCTTAACTCAGGCGATTGGGTTGAAAGCCTTACCGCGCTTGAGTACTTCAACGGTACCTGGACCATATTTAAATATGAGCCTGTCGACTTTAAAGCTGAGGTAGACGAAGACGATACAACCGATGCCGAAGACCTGGATGCAAAGCTGGATGTTAAAAACCTGCTGGAACGTTTTAAGCTGGAAGTGCACTAGTTTTGTTGTAAGTTGTAACCTGCCTGCCCTGAGAAGGGAGTGAAAAGTTGGAATGTTATTTAATTTAGATGCACTAAATTTGTAAACATTTTTAGAAAACGACGATTTAATCGTTAAACAATATCAACTTTAAACCTTACAATTTTTCAACTTTACAATAAAAAAATTGAAAATACTCTACGCCATACAGGGAACAGGTAACGGGCATATCAGCCGGGCACGCGAAATAGTTCCGCTGCTGCAGCAATATGGCGAGCTTGATCTATTGGTGAGTGGGACTGAAGCGGAAGTGTCGTTATCACAACCCTTAAAATACCGCTTGCATGGGTTCAGCTTTGTGTTCGGTACAAAGGGAGGCGTGGATAAATGGGCTACTTACAAACTGATGAACCTGCGCCAATTGTTGCATGATATCAACCATTTACCATTAAAGCAATACGATCTCATCATTAATGATTTTGAGCCGGTAAGTGCCTGGGCGTGCCGCCGCCAAAAGCTTGAATCAGTTTCTTTGAGCCATCAATGCTCATTCCTTTCCCCAAATACACCACGGCCTGGTAAATGGAACTATGCTGAATGGCTCTTTAAATATTATTCGCCTACTACTTATCGTATCGGTTTTCATTTCGACCATTATGATGATTTTATACATACACCGGTTATCCGGAGTGATATTCGTCAGCTTGAGCCTACCAATGATGGCCATTATACGGTTTACCTGCCTGCTTATGATGATAATATTTTGGTTAAACATCTTTCGCAAACCAAGGCGCAATGGCATGTTTTTTCCAAAAGGCACAAAACAGCTTATCAGCAAGGTAATATTCAGATATGCCCCGTTAACAACGAACTTTTCAATAAGAGCCTGGCAAGCTGCGAGGGCTTGCTGACCGGCGGCGGCTTTGAGGGCCCTGCTGAAGCGTTGTTCCTGCAAAAGAAAGTAATGATGATACCCATGAGCGGCCAATACGAACAGCAGTGTAATGCTTTGGCAGCTTCAAAATTGGGTGTGCCTGTTGTTCATAGCATTGATGAAACCTTTGTAGCTAAGGTGAATAAATGGATAGAGGACGATACACGAGTAAGCGTTCATTTTCCTGATGAAACGGCGCAGATCATCGATAATATGGTGAACCGCTATGCAAAAACTACTGCAATTTCAGCTTAATCAGTTTTTCTGTTAATATTGTCCTGAAATCCGCAGCCATGATCAAATTTTTCCGGTCCTACAATCCATTCAATATTTTTTGGCTTGCGGTTTTATTATGCGTTTTGCGTGTGGGTTACCTATATAGCCTTCCCGACAAAACTGGTTTCCCCTTCGCTGAATTATTTTCGCGCTTGCATTTGTCGGCTGCTTATCAGTACGATATTCCATCGGGGTTGAACTTGCTCATCGCTACTGTCATTGTACTGATACAGGCTTTGCTGCTCAATTACTTGGTCAATCAGCATAATTTATTAGGGAAACCTACCTTTTTGCCTGCGCTGATGTATATCACCAGCTCGTGCCTGCTTACGCCCTTCTTATTACTTGGAGCGCCGCTGGTATGTAATTTCCTTGTGATATGGATGCTTTTTAAGCTGTTCGGCTTTTATAAAGGGGAGGATGCCAAAGCCACTTCTTACGACCTGGGAATGATCGTTGCCGTGGGTACGTTATTCTATCTGCCATTCATTTATATGTTCCTGGTGATCTGGATAGCGCTCATCATTTTCAGGCCGTTCAACTGGCGTGAATGGGCAGCTTGTATTATTGGTTTTGCCACGGTGTTCTTCTTCCTTGCGGTATCATATTATTTAAGCGATAGCATGCCGCAATTCTATGATATCTGGCTGCCGCTGGGTACCAAGTTCAAAGTGAATATCAATTTTAACTATTACAACTACCTGGTGTTGATACCGGTTATCATTATCCTGGTGTTAGGCTTTTTTAAGCTGCAGCAAAACTTCTTCAAAAGCTTTGTACAAACACGTAAATCAATGCAGCTGCTGCTTTTTGTTGCGTTAATAGGCGGTTTCTCCTTTTATATCCGGCCTGATTTCCATCCCGATCACTTTCTGCTTTGCGCCATACCTGCTGCTATATTTTTTGCTTATTACTTTTTGTATGCCAGCTACCGATGGTTTTACGAATCGCTGTATATTTTGCTGTTGGCCAGCATTATTTACTTCCAGTTTAACACTTTTTAACTTTTACATTCGTTCAAATTTCGGGGGTTATATTAGTTTTGTAGCATGAAATTCGGAGTTGTTATATTTCCTGGGTCTAATTGTGATGAGGATATCATCTATGTATTAGAGAAAATAATGGGGCAGAAGGTAGTACGCCTTTGGCATAAAGACCACGATCTGCAAGGTTGTGATTTTATTGTATTGCCTGGCGGTTTCTCATTCGGCGATTACTTACGTTCCGGCGCTATAGCCCGTTTCTCGCCTATTATGCAGGAGGTGATTCAATTTGCTGCAAAAGGCGGTTATGTATGGGGCGTATGCAATGGTTTCCAGATAGTGACCGAGGCCGGCCTGGTACCGGGCGCACTGCTGCATAATACCAATCGTAAGTTTAATTGCAGCAATATTTATCTAAAGGCTCAAACATCCGACTCTTTACTCACTTCACAGATCGATCCGCAAAGGGCGCTGAAAATACCTATCGCTCACGGTGAAGGGAATTATTTTGCCAGCGCAGATACTTTAAAGGAATTAAATGACAACGGACAGATATTGTTCAGGTACTGCGATGAATCTGGTAATGTAACCGATGAGGCCAATCCGAACGGATCACTGGAAAATATCGCAGGAGTATGCAATAAGCAGCGCAATGTATTTGGTATGATGCCGCATCCTGAACGTGCTGCTGATACACTGCTTGCAAACCTGGACGGCCTTGCGATATTTGAATCCATATTATCAATGGTTAAGGCCTGATGGCAAACCTGGTCATTGACATTGGCAATACCCTAATAAAAGTTGCAGTTTTCAGTCAAAATGAGTTATTGCAGGCCGAACAATACCCGTCTGCAGATGCCGGATTTTTGCTCGGATTGATCGAAAAATATGAAATAAACCGGGGAATCATCTCCTCGGTAAGAAAAGAAACAGAAGACTGGCGCGATGCCATCGATAATCATATTGATCTGGTAAATTTTGGCAGAAATATGGCGGCAGGTATTTATAACCGCTATAAAACTCCCGAAACGCTTGGACTTGACCGTTTGGCTGCCGTAATAGGGGTTCATCGATTATATCCGGGCGAAAACAATCTGGTTATCGATGCAGGAACATGCATTACTTATGACTGGGTAGATGCCGAAGGAAATTATTTTGGAGGCAGTATATCACCGGGGCTTAATATGCGTTATAAAGCATTGAATTATTACACAGGTGCCCTGCCGCTGCTTAAAGCCGAAAATACGTTTAGTGAAAGCTATGGCAGCGATACTACGGGTGCAATATTATCGGGCGTGCAGAATGGAATAAAATATGAGCTTACGGGTTTTATACAAAGCTATTATGATAAAGCCCCGAAAATGAATATTATACTAACAGGGGGAGACAGCATTTTTTTTGATACTCTGTTGAAAAATAGCATCTTTGCCCCCTACATAAAAAATGAGCCCTATTTGGTTCTGAAAGGATTAAACGCAGTTATACAAAATAATAATGATTAAATATACGAGGCTCTTAATTACACTGCTGCTTACTGTTATTGTGTTTGAGGCCAAATCTCAAACTAATACAACTACTGCAACTTCGAGTTCGCCATATTCACGATACGGTATTGGTGATATTTCCAGTCAGCTTATGCCTCAGAATATAGGTATGGGAGGGATAGCCACTGCTACCAATACTATTGCTGGTTACAATAATATCAACGTTATCAACCCGGCCTCGTATGGTAAAATTGGTTATACGGTTATTGATGCCGGTGTTTATATTAATTCAATGACATTAAGCCAGAACGGTGCAGGCAGTGATCATAATACAAGCGTAAGGTTAAGCCATATAGCATTCGCAATGCCAATTACCAAACATTCGGCCCTGAGTTTTGGATTGTTACCCTATAGTGATGTTGGCTATAGTTATAAACAGACTTTGCCAAGGGGCTTTGGCACATCGTCACCTGTGGATACTAATCAAACAAACTATATTTATTCAGGCGACGGCGGTTTATCTAAAGCATACCTGGGTTATGGCTTCAGCATAGGAAGGCATCTGACCCTGGGTGCAAACATTTCGTACATATTCGGTAACCTGCAAAATTTCCAATCGACTGAGCTGCCTGAATTGTACGGCACCTTAGATTCGCGTGTTGAGCAGGATAACCACGTTGGTGGTGTCAATTTTGATTATGGCGCTCAGTACACAATTGATTTTTCTACTACTAAACACTTAACGTTGGGCTATTCCGCTTCGGCGGGTACTAAACTTAACGTCCGGAATGCGTTTATTGTAAGTCAATATACTTATGATGCACAGGGCAACCAGACCACGCCGGCGGATAGTATCATCAACAACGTAACACCTAATGGTAAATTGCAGCTTCCGCTGATCAACCATTTTGGTCTCGCTTTTCAGAAGGATGCGGCTTTTCAGAATGGGATGAGCTTTATTGTTGGTGCTGATTATACCATGGGCAAGTGGTCGGATCTTTCCATATTAGGTGTTAATGCAAATTTGCAAGATAATAAGATGCTTAATGTAGGGGCACAGATAACTCCTAACCCAAGTGCCTTGTCTAACTATTGGGCATTACTTGATTATCGCTTCGGCTTCATTTATGAGGATACTTACCTTAACCTCAATAACGTTAATATAAAAAGATATGCAGCAACGCTGGGCTTAGGGATACCTCTGCCGCATGACCATGCTTCATCGGCTTTTTATAAGGTTAATATCTCTGCTGAAATTGGCAAGCGCGGAGTACCTTATAACGGCCTGGTACAAGAGAACTACGTAAATTTCAATATTGCGTTTACCCTGAACGATAGATGGTTCCAGCGCTTTAAATTCGATTAAAGCCGTGATGAAAAGGGCAAAATTATCCATATTATTTTTGCCAGTTATATTTGCTGGTATAGGGTTAATAACGGGTTGTGAGAACGATTTGAAGGACATCCAGAAGATATCTGCCAGCGAAGTAAACAAACCGGTTGAACGTTATACGGATGTAGATGTGATCTTTAGCGATTCGGCAAAAGTACGGGCCCACATGACCTCTCCGCTGATGCTTGATTATGATAAAGTCGCGCAGCCCTATACTGAAATGCCCAAGGGTGTGAAAGTAACCTTCTATGATGGTAATTTACAGCCAACCTGTACCGTAACTGCCGATTATGCCATCCGCCATGTACAGCAAAAGATTATTGAATTGAGGAAAAATGTTATCGGTACTAATGTTAAAGGCGAAACTTTTACTTCTGATGAGTTGATATGGAACGAAACTACCAGGCAGGTTAGTTCTGATAAATTGGTGCACGTAAAGCTTGCTGATGGCAGTATAATTGACGGGACGGGCTTCACAAGCGATGAAAACTTAAACCACTGGAAGCTGCCTAATGGCACTGGTACTATCCATGTTGACAGCCAGGACCTTTCGCAATGATATAACAGTTTTTTTACACGTATTTTTTTGTGTTTACTTTTTTACTAAAAGTTGTATCTTGCGCCCTCTTTTTGGAGCTAAATGCCAAAAGCAGAAAGGCCAAAGCAGAAGAATTTTATGTTATTAAGCGTTTAAGCTTTCAGCCTTGTGCTCTTAGCTTTGATCTTATAAAGTATTAATATAGTTTATAGAAATATATGGGTGTAATGAATTACTTGCGGGAGCGCATGGGCAAAATTGTGGCAATCGTCATCGGCCTCTCGCTTTTTGCATTTATTGTAGGCGAAGTATTACGTCAGGGCAGTTCTTTCTTTCATGGCGATCGCAACACGATCGGGGAAGTGGCAGGCGAAAAGATCCCTTATGACGATTTTTCAAAAAGGCTTGAGCAGAATACTAACCAATTTAAACAACAATCCGGGCAAGCAAACCTTTCGCCTCAGTTTACCTCATACCTGCAGGAGAATACCTGGAACCAGTATGTAAACCAGATCATTCTGAATAAAGAGATCGAAAAGCTTGACATAACTGTTGGCGGTGATGAGGCCCAGTCTATGATCAGCGGTAATAATCCTAATCCGCAGATCGTACAGGCGTTTGGTGATCCTAAAACCGGTCAGCTGGACAGGAATAGGTTGAATGCGTTCCTGAATAATTTGGCTACCGCTAAAGCTGGCGATCAAATGAAAGCGCAGTGGAGCGATTTTGTAAACCAGATGATCGAAAGTAAAAAAGCTGAGAAGTACGTTTCGCTGGTTACCAATGCCTTGTATGTGAACGCGCTTGATGCAAAGGACGATTATGAAGCCAAAAACAAGCTGGTTAACTTTAAATATGTCACGCTTGATTATGCCTCTATCCCTGATAATAAGATTACTTTAACCGACGAAGATTATCAGAACTATTATGATGAGCATAAATCTGAGTTCAAGAATAAAGAAGAAACCCGCAGCTTTAACTATGTAAGCTTTAATGCTGCGCCTTCAAAAGAAGATTCTGCTGTCGTTAAGGATCAGATCGAAAAGCTGGTTCCTGAATTAAAGAGCTCTACCAATGACTCGCTTTTTGTACAGGCTAATGCCGAAACTAAAACTCCGCTGCTTTACAGAAAGAAAGGTCAGCTTGGAGATCCTAAGCTTGATTCTGTAATGTTCAATGAACCTAACGGTTTTGTATACGGTCCGTATATTTCAAACGGAAGCTATAAAATTGCTAAACTGATCGACGCCCGCGTTGGTCCGGATTCAGTAAAAGCACGTCATATATTGATCTCAACTCAAACTATGGCTCCTGAAAAAGCGCTTGCTAAAGCCGATTCATTAAAAAAACTGATCCAAGGAGGTAAATCATTTGCTGAGCTGGCTAAGACATTCTCAGACGATAAGAATTCAGGCCAAAATGGTGGTGAGTTGGGAACTTTTGGTCGTGGCGCAATGGTTCCGGCATTTGAAGATGCTGTATTTAACGGTAAAAAAGGCGACCTGAAAATTGTAACCTCACAATTTGGTGTTCATATTATAGAGATAGAAGATCAGAAAGGTTTATCAAAAGTGGTTAAGCTGGCTGTTATAGATAAACCTATTTCTGCGAGCTCAAAAACACAATCAGCTGCTTACAGCAAAGCACAGGCATTCCTTGGTTCACTTAATAACGGCAATTTTGATGCAGAAGCTAAAAAAGACGGTTTAATTATCAAGTCGGCTAATGACGTACCTGCTATAGCATCGTCGGTTCAAGGATTGGAGAATGCACGTGAAGTTGTTAGATGGGCGTTTAAAGCTAATAAAGGCGATTTCGGCGACCAGGTTTATGTAGTGGGTGATCAGTATATCATACCGGTTTTAACTGATATTAAACCGAAAGGCATATTGCCGCTGGATGCAGTAAAGAAGAAAATTCAGCCTGCAGTATTGAACCATGTAAAAGCTAAGCAACTGGAAGAAAAACTGGCTGTTGCCGAGAATGGCGCTTCATCTATCGACCAGGTAGGACAGAAAGCCGGCGCTAAAGTTAACGATGTTCAAAATATTGTATTCGCTAACCCGGTTATCCCAGGTTTATCTGTTGAGTACAAAGTTGTTGGTACTGTGTTTGGCTCGCAGCCTAATAAGCTATCCAAACCGATCGAAGGCAACCACGGTGTATATGTATTCTCTGTAGACAATTTTGTTAATCCTGCGCCATTGGCGAATGCAGTACGTGAACGTGAACAAATAAGCCAGGCATTGCTGCAGCGTTCGGAAGGACAGCTGTTTGATGCCCTGAAAGATAAGGCGAATGTAAAAGATTACAGAGCTAAGTTCTTATAGAAGAAATTTGAAGTAATTTTGTATCCGGGAATGGGTTACCATTTCCGGATTTTTATTTTACGACAATGGACATCCAGGAAAATATAATCAACAAAGTTGCCCAAAGCGGGTTGGTTACGCTTGATCCTGCTGCATTTTATCCGGCAGGCGACCGTGTTGTATACGATATTAAGGACAATCTTTTCCAGGGGCTTATTCTCCGCGAAAAGGACTTCAGGGAATTTGTAAAAAACCACGACTGGTCTCAATATGCAGGCAAAAATATAGCGGTTACCTGTACCGCTGATGCTATTGTACCGGCCTGGGCTTATATGCTCATCGCTAACCGCTTAGCGCCTTATGCCCATGAAGTGGTATTTGGGGACAAGGATGTGCTTGAAACTATGCTGTTTGAAAAAGCGATGACCTCGCTGGATGTCGAGCAATATCGCGACCAGCGTATCGTTATTAAGGGGTGCGGCGAAATTGAGGTGCCTGTTTCGGCTTACGTTGAATTGACAAAGAAACTGACGCCGGTAGCCAAAAGCATTATGTTTGGCGAACCTTGTTCAACCGTACCTATTTATAAACGGAAAGATTAATGACCCTCATACTTTGCCTTTCAGGTAGCCGATGAAGAAATATTTTTTGATCCTCATCCTGGTATCCGGCTGCCTTACCAGTATTTTTGCACAGGAACTTAGTAAGATAAGCGAACCGGCATTTAAAACAGGCGAGAAGCTGGCTTACACTTTAAAGTATGGCCCTTTTACTGCGGCGCAAGCTAATTTAAGCGTCCAGGAAAGTCCGATAAAGTTTGACGGTAAGCCTGCATTCCATATTGTAGCCGACGGAAGAACAGCCGGTACTTTTGATGTTTTTTACAAAGTAAGAAACAGGTACGAAACTTATGTGGACGAAAAGACCCTGCTGCCTTATTTTTATGCCGAAAACAGGCACGAATCAAGCTATAAGCATACCGATAAGGTTACTTTTGATCATGATAATAATACGATTAAAGCAGCAAAAGGCACCTTTCCGTTCAAAGGCGATGTGTTTGATTTTGTATCGGCTTATTACTTTGCACGCTGTCTTGATGTATCTAAAATACATATAGGAGAAAAGGTTACCCTCAATTATTTCCTTGAAGATGGGATACATGCACTTACTATCACTTATATGGGTAAGGAAAAGGTATCTTGTCCGCTTGGCACATTCAATTGCCTTAAATTCAATCCTACCATTATCCCTGGGCGTATTTTCAGAAAGGATAGTAAGCTGTATCTTTGGATCACGGATGATAACAACCGTATACCGGTGAAAGCGCATGTGGAAGTGATCGTTGGCAGTTTAACGATGGATCTTGTTTCGGCGTCAGGTTTAAAATACCCCCTTAACCCCATTAGCAAGAAAACAGATTGAAGTTTTAGATTTAAAGACGATATGATAGAAGTTGGTAGCGTTTTGGTACATGAGGATGTAGTAAAGGAAAACTTTGTCTGCAATTTAAAAAAGTGTAAGGGCGCTTGCTGCCTTGAAGGAGATTCTGGTGCTCCATTGAATCATGATGAGTTAGCCATTTTGGATGAGATATATCCAAAGGTAAAGCCCTTTATGACCGCAAAAGGCATTAAAACCATTGAAGAGAACGGCACCTATGTAACAGACTTTGAAGGTGACTACACTACGCCATGCGTCGATGTCAATAAAGAGTGTGCCTATGTGACATGGGAGAACGGCATAACCAAGTGTGCAATTGAAAAAGCTTATGAACAAGGTGCTATCAGCTGGAAAAAGCCTATATCATGCCATTTGTATCCCATCAGGATAACCAAATATCCTGAGTTTGATGTATTGAATTATGATCGCTGGAGCATTTGCAGCCCGGCCTGTAGTTTTGGTAACGAGCTGAAGGTACATGTGCACGAATTCCTGAAGGAACCGCTTATCCGTAAATACGGAGAAGAATGGTATAAGGAATTGAAGGAATTTATTGCTGAAATGCCATCGAAATAGCCAAGATTACAATGCCTGATACAACAGTTTAAAAAGCGGTATCATATCATTATACCTACATTGTCAATTAAATTGGATAATATTGTAGTGCAAACGCATTCGCTTATCTGATGAAAAAAGCTTTAATTACGGGTATCACCGGTCAGGACGGGGCTTATTT
>JBQCEA010000751.1:0-4926 GCA_051960695.1 Mucilaginibacter sp.
GGTACATATGATGCAGCCGATGTAAATTATGTGTCGGATTACCTGGCTAACATCGTGCGCAAATACCACTTGCCTCCGAAGATCCTGATCGTTCACCGCTTTACTAAAAAGATGGTGACCAACTATAAGAACATTAAGCTGCATAAAGAAGTGCAACTGGTGATGAACATGGATGGCTGGGGCGAACCTGAGCTGAAAGAAGGCACCTGGAGATATTTTATTCACAATGAACCGGTTCAGTTCACAGGCTTCAAATTGTTCTACAAGAACGACCTGAAGAAACCGCCTCACCACATGCTTACACCGCAGGAGGTTTTGAAGAACAAACCATACCCGATCTATATTCAATACCAGTAACGAGTTGTGAGTTTTGAGTGATGAGTGATATGTTCAAGTCTTTCTTTTACTCCGAACTCACCACTCAAAACTCATAACTATGATAAAAATCGGCATAGTTGGCTGCGGCCGTATCAGTCACCGCTTTATGCAGGGGCTTAATGCTGTCGAGGGCGCTGCGTTGATTGCAGCCTGGTCGCGCAGGCCGGAGAGCGTCGCAGAATTCGTTAGCAAATATGGCGGCAAAGCCTGCAGCAGCCTTGAGGAATTACTGTCAAGCGATATTGATGCGGTTTATATTGCTACATTACCTGATAGTCATGCGTTTTACAGCATTGAAGCGCTGAAGGCCGGTAAGCATGTTCTGTGCGAGAAACCCTCCGCTGTAAATCTTACCCAATTAAACGATATACTGCAGTTTGCAGCAGGCAAAGGCTTGCTGTTTATGGAGGGCATGAAACCGCCTTTTTTCCCATTATACCGGCGGTTAAAAGAACACTTACAAATTGATCCGATCGGTGATGCGGGTTATGTGCGCGCCGGCTCAGCGGTAGCCGACCTTTCTCATGACCATCCTAATTTTAGCTACGAACATATTGGTGGCGGACTGATGCAGATAGCGCCTTATGAGGCCTTCCTGGCGGTTGATTGGCTTGGCCCGATGACTGGCTTGCAGGCTATGGGGCGTTTCAGCGGTATGGAGGTAGATATGTTCTCCATTTTTCAAACAGTACATGCAGGTGGTTATGCGCAGCTATATTGCGGCTTCGACCTGCACGGCAAAGGTGATGCTTTGATCTCGGGGCCGTTAGGTTATGTTACCATTCATAAAAACTGGTGGAACCCAGCCAAAGCTACCATCAATTACCTTGACGGCCATGTTGTTGAGTTGGATGAGCCGTTTGAAGCAGGCGGCCTGAATTACGAGATAGCACACTTTTGCGAATTAATACGCACAGGGAAAACCGAAAGTCCCATTATCAGTCATGAAATGTCGCGCCAAATGATTGCCATGCTGGATGAAGCACGGGCGCAGATAGGGTTGAAGTTTAGAGGGGAATAAATAGAAATAGACTTACGAAGTTTTTAAAACTTCGTAAGTCTAAAATAATGTTATTTTGTATTAACCACCACAGTAGCACCTTGCAAACCATTTGAGCTTGCGGTAAGCGTAATCGTTCCGGCTTTTCCGTTGGATTGCAAAATGGCTAACGCCAGGCCATTAAATGCGTGACGATAATTGGCTTTGAAAGAATCGTGGTCTGTTTCGCAGCCATTGTCAACCCCGGCAATAAAGCCAGTGCCGTTCAGCTTAAAGTTTACCAGGTTATCAGCCGTTGGCACCACATTGCCGTCTTTATCCAGAATGCGAACGGTTACGAACGACAGGTCTTTACCATCAGCTTTGATGTTTTTGCGATCGGCTACCAGTTCTATCTTCGCAGGCTTGCCGGCGGTATGTATCTCGCGTGTTAATACCACTTTGCCGTCTTTGCGCGAAACGGCTTTCAATGTTCCTGGCTCAAATTTTAACCGCCACATTACATGCAGGTCGTCGCCCTGTTTCTTTTTAATGCCCATTGATTTTCCGTTCAGGAACAACTCTACTTCGTCGGCATTATTGTAATAGGCCCACACATCAATGGTTTTGCCCGGTTCCCAATTCCAGTGCGGGAAGATATGCAGCACAGGTTTGTTTGTCCACTCGCTTTGGTACATGTAATACACATCTTTCGGAAAACCAGCGAGGTCAACAATACCGAAATAAGAACTGCGCGAAGGCCAGCTATAAGGCGTAGGTTCGCCTAAATAATCAAAACCTGTCCAGATGAACATGCCCGAAAGAAAATCATATTTTTTCATCACTTTACAGGTTTCCTCGTGGGTTGAACCCCATGGGGGCGAAACGTTATCATAAGCTGACACAGTATTATCCGGGTTCATTTTAGCCTTGGTTTTATAGTCCCTTGCCGTAGGCCAGCGACGAATACTATCCGAAGGCATATCGTAGTGGCCGCGGGTCTCCAGTCCGGATGTAGTTTCTGTGGCAATGAATTTTTTACCAGGGTAGCGGTCATGGAAAGTGGCGTAATCAAATTCGTGATAATTATAGCCGATCAGGTCAATTGCACCCGATTTAATGATCTTGTTGTTGGTATCGGGACGATCGTTAGCAGTTGTGATAGGTCTTATTTTATCCAGGCTATGCACAATACCTGCCAGTTCAGGTGCAATACGCAAGGCGCTGGTATCGCTCTGCTGAGGTATCTCGTTGCCAATGCTCCAGATGAACACGCTTGGATGGTTACGGTCGCGGCGAACCTGGTCTTCCAAATCCTGCTTATGCCATTGCTTAAAAAATAGGTGATAGTCATATTTCGCTTTTCCCCATTCCCAGCAATCAAAGGCTTCGTCCATTACAATAAAGCCCATTTTGTCTGCCAGTTCCAGTAACTCGGGGGCAGGAGGGTTGTGCGAAGTACGGATGCCGTTACAGCCCATCTCTTTCAATATCTCCAACTGTCGTTGTAAGGCGCGATAATTTACAGCTGAACCTAAACTGCCCAGATCGTGATGATCGCACACACCTAATATCTTCATATACTTGCCATTCAGTGAGAAGCCTTTATCGGGATCAAAATTGAAATAGCGTATACCTAAAGGCGTAGTGTATTGATCGGTAACTTTGCTGCCATCCAACACACGGGTAATAACTTTATATAAATAAGGCCTATCCACTGACCATAGCACAGGATCTTTTACTTCCAGCTTCTGGTCGAATGTTTTAACAGCACCAAGGTCATCACTGATCTTTGCGTTTGTAACATTAATCGCCACAACCTTGCCTGCAGCATCATAAATGGAGCTTTCTATCTTTAAGGGCTGGTTACCTTTTTTAATATCCGCGCTGTTGCGCTGCTCATTATTCTTGACCGATACCTGTAAATTGACGGTAGCCGATTCTTTACTTACATCTAATGTGGTAACATAAGTTCCCCAATGATCAACCGCCAGTTTGTTAGTTGTTACCAGCCATACATTGCGGTAAATGCCTGAACCTGAGTACCAGCGCGAGTTGGGTTGAACAGAGTTGTCCACCTTTACGGCGATAGTATTCTTCCCGCCAAAATTAAGGTACGGTGTAAGGTCATATTCAAAAGAAATATAGCCATTGGGTCTGTAACCTAATTCATGACCGTTTATCCACACGGTGCTTTTCTGGTAAACGCCGTCGAAATCGATATAAACCTGTTTGTTTTTAAATGTTGAAGGTATTGTAAATGTTTTACGGTACCAGCCTATACCGCCAGGCAATGCGCCGCCTTCCGGAGTGGCAGGGTTATCTTTGCTGAATTTACCTTCAATGCTCCAGTCGTGCGGTAAGTTGAGCACACGCCAACCGGCATCATTCAATTTCGGCACCTCGGCACCGGTTACATCGCCGAGGTGAAAGTGCCAGTTTTGGTCGAAATCGACCCTGCTGCGGGGCGATTGGGCAGAACTAATAGTATAAAACAATAACAATAGCGATGCAAAAAGCAATCGTGCTGTTTGGCTAATTGAACAGATTGGAGGCATGGGTGGTTTAATTGGTAATAAATGTATAGTCGACACTAAATTATCAATTATTTTATAAACAATCAGAATTATCCCATGAATTGGAAAATAATGTCCTATCTATTGTCAGCCAAAGGATAACCTTCTTTGATCCAGTTGGTTTGCAAATTGGTTTGCAGGTTCAGCACTTTTACATTAGTGAACCCAAGTCTTTTAAGCTCAAGAAAAGCCGGCCTTACGTTCGGGCATTTGTAAAGCGGACAGCAGCCGCAATAAATGATGAGCTCGGTATTTTTGGGGAGCGATGAAACTTCTTTAGTCAGTTTTTCAAGGTTTTCCTTTTCACTTGCTGCGCCAATATGCCTGGCATCCTTAATATCCTCCACCTTGCCAATATTCAGGATAACAGCATGCGACGAATTGGTTTTCAGCTGTGTTGCAAGAGTAGCAGGTTCAAGCAATTGCGACTGGCTCCATGGATCGTTTGCCGATTGTGCCGGCCTTAAAGACGAAACCTGGGCATGGGCGGTTGTTGCAAAGCAAAACGCAACTGCAATGGTAAACAGGAAATAAGATAGTTTTTTCATACTGATTACTTAGTCGGGGTATAACTGATATTCTGCTAAAATAGGCATTATCCTTAACCTTCCAACTTTCAAACCTTACAACATTCCAACAATTATATTCGTATTTTTGCACAAAAATTCTCCTCTATGGATACCGGAGCTGTTAAGACGCTGCAAGGCCGTTATTGTAACTCACTTACCGAATATTCCCGATTTATAACCCGCGAGGTTACAATTGGTGACGTGCCTATGGGCGGCAATAACCCTATCCGTATCCAAAGTATGACTACTACCGATACCATGGATACCATCGGCACGGTAGAACAGTCTATACGCATGATCAATGCAGGCTGCGAGTATGTGCGTATTACAGCGCCAAGTATCAAGGAGGCGCAAAACCTGGCGGAGATCAAAAAACAATTGCGGGCACGTGGTTATACTACGCCATTGGTAGCTGATATCCATT
>JBQCEA010000752.1:0-4780 GCA_051960695.1 Mucilaginibacter sp.
ATTGATTCCATATCCCTGCACTGTTTGGATGGTTAAGTGGTCTATTGCAAGGTTGGCTAAGTTTCCGGTGTTCGTGATGCCGGCTGTGTTTGTTATATTGTTGCCATAGATCGTCCCATTTTTGATAGAAGCATTATTTGAGGCAACAGTAAAAGCGTAAGTGGACGCGCTTAAGCTACCCGCAAAAATGATGGTACAATTGTTCAGGTTAACGGCAACCGGATAATTAAGGGTTAATGTTCCGGAAATGACATATTTGCCGCCATAGCCGAAGATGATCTCGCCGCTGGTTGCAAAACTCAGGGCCAGATTAATAGCCGCCGTATCATCGGCTGTACCATTACCCAAAGATCCAAACCATCTGACGTCGATAGGTCCGCTATAAACGCGTATCCAGCTGCCGGTAACCGCGGTGGACTGAATGATCGTTCCGCCATTGTCCGTGCCGGTGACGGTGCTATCCCAGTAAAAATTACCGCCGCCGCCATCGCCTGCGGTGTGGTAACCAGTTAATTCAACAAATTGTTCGGGAGGAATGGGTGCGAGAATTTTTAAGCTCGCGATTGAGTCTACTCTCATGATGTTTTGATTAAGGTTTAAAATGAATAAGGTTATAAATGAATATGAATAAAGTGTACAAGATCATTGAATGTCTTTGCCAGTAAGACTTCCCATGGCAGCGGACAAGCAACCGTGTTCATGCGCAATGAATTAAGTTTCTGCTGCGCACGGCAAATAGCATTAGCTCGGCAGTGAAAAAACGACAAGGAATTAAGTTTCACATTTAGCAACTCAATTTGTCTTTTGAGTACTTACCAGTGCTTTTACTTGTTTTTTCAATTGCTGGATTTCCTGTTCCTGGGTCTGCAGCGTTTTCGCTTGTTCTTTTTCTTTGTTTTCCTGTTCGATTAGGTATAAGGTCAGTTCTTCTACTTTTTTAAGCAGCTTTTCATTCATCTCCCCTAAATTCTGACCGTTCTTCTGCACTTCTTCGGCAGTAGGAATATCCTGTAAGTGATGGTTAGCCTTAATGTAATCAGCTACTTGTGAGAGTGGTTGAAGTTTATAGCCCGAATCAAACACGTAATCTGCCCAGTTAGCATAAGCTTTGGTTGTAATAGAGGTTACAATCGTGCTGCCGTTGATCGCAAACTGATAGCCGGATGGTATAGTTGTTGTCCCAATGGCGATCTGCCCTGAAAAAGTTTTGGTACCGGCAATATTCTCGTTGCCGGTCAGGTGTACCACGTTAGCATCATTGGCTGCGGTATAACCCAAAAGTGGCTGATAGGTAGATGCTGCTGTCGAAGTTTTCAGGTAACGGGTATCTGCTTTCGGAAAAAGATTGGCCACCGTCTGCAACTTGCTGGTATCATTTGAAAAGTTGATTGCACCGGTCGCATTATTGATGAGCAAACCGGTTGTTGAACTGCCGTTTAATGTCTTCGCTTCCATGTCTGTACCGGCTGAATTTGCTCCAACCAATTGATTGGCCGCCAGTGACGTTCCGTCAAGGTACCATATGCCGGCATTGCCGATTGCAAAATGTTCGGTGAAGCTGCCAGTGCCGATCCTGCTGGAAAGAACCAGTTTGGATGTTACTGCAGATCCCGAAATTGGTTTACTTTCCATGATAAAATCGGTAGCCTGTGCAGAAGAAGTACTGGTATTCCAGCCGCTGCTGTTAAACCGTAGCCTTGCTGAAGTTATAGAAGGCGCACCTGATGATGCAGCGGGTGTTGTACTTAAGACCAAGCCGTCATAGGAAGATGAACCTACGCCAGCATACGACCAGTATGAGTTTGGCAAATAAATATTGCCATACGCATCCAATCCGAATTGATTTTCGTATGCACCTCCCCCCTGCGATACATCGATATTCAATTCACCGTAAGACAGATATGATGTTGAATAGCTGGCTAAATACATCCTGTATGTAAGCGGTTCAGAAATAGATGATGAGGTATTCCAGGAGTTTGCCGTCCATGTGATAGCCGGTGAATATTGTTCGGTTCCTGACGTTGCTGCCGTTGTATTTCTCAGCCATATAGCATCCCTTGTGTTTTGTCCTAACCCTGAATAATTACCACGCAAAATGGTGCGTGTAACGCCGGTAAAGGAGCCGGTTGAAAAAGTTGGCGTTATATCCAATGCGCTCAGTACATCGTTATTGGCGGCGGCGGTCAGCGTTGGGGTAAAAATCACGCCTTGCGCCAAGCCGGAAGCGGCAGTGACCGAATTGTTAAAGGTGTGCTTGCCTGTCCAGGTTGGTGAAAAAGTCTGATCAACCGCTACGGTAGCGGCAGTTGTACCATCATAAGTAAAGGCCACAATACCTGTACCCTGTGTCAGAGCGGCGCTGAATGCCGACAATGGTGTCCTTCGTTCGGAAGCTGGCAATATGCTTTCCCGGTAAAGTTTGGTGTTGTCAACAGGAGCCATATTTACAGCATCACTGTCCGGCGATGCTGATCGTTGTCTAATTCGAAAATGCCTTAAAAACTCAGCCCGTGGATGCAATGGCGTAGGTAAAGCAGCGACTACCTGATCGCTTGTTTTGACATCAGTGGATTGTGCCTGTGCAAATAAAGTGGCAAAGGCTAATACGATAAGGAAATAAGCTTTTTTCATGGTAATAGGTTTTTCTATTCTTTGAATCTTAGTACTTTATCAAATGCTATTCATTTACAGTAGTATACTTTGCCATTCATACAAATTGATTCCTTAGATTTTCCGGTACACTTTTTAACGAAAAAAAATCGTTTATTTCATGAACATCCATATTAATCACATAATTGGGAGTTTCTATTGGTATCCAGAATTCTTCTGAAAACTTTGCATTATCCAAAACCTGTAAATAACCGCTTTCAAACAAGATCTTTAATTCTTCATAATCCCCAACGTTTACGTTAATTCCTCCGATATCCAAAAATTGATACTTTTTATATTTAAATGAACTATCATCATATATCCATTTTTTGTTTTTCTTAATCAATACGATGTTTCTTAATACTATTAACCCATAGTTGAGATTAAATACGTTTTCCCCTTTATTTATCGGGTGGCCTTGCATTAAACATAAATTAATGTAAGGAATTAGCATATTACCATCTTTTATAAAGAAATCTTTATAAAATGCTTCGGTAGTGTTGATGAAATCAAAACCATCTTCATAAATAAGTGTCATTTTATTTTCGTTTTAAAATTATTTCATATACATCACCCTTTACTGGCTTACCAGATGTAGTTTTCATTGTTTTCTTTAAATCTTTTGGGACTAAAGTTTGCTGCTCGACCACTTCAAATTCATCAAGTCCTTTAGCTGTTCCCTTCAATATTTGATTGAAGAATCTATTCGATTCAGTCCCTCTAACAGTAATTGTTCCACCCTTTTTTAGCAATTGTGCAGCATCTGCAAGATAGTCAGAATAACCGTATGGATTATTGGCGATAATCTTGTCTACTCCACCCATTATTCTGCTTTTTTTTGCGACTTGTACAAACTCCTCTATTGTACCCTTAAATCCGGATTGTGCTTGCGGGTCAATGTTTATAGCTCCTCTTGTATTTGATGTACTTCCACCAAAAAAATCAAGAATAACGGGGCCACCTGCTTCCCTGGCCATAATTAAGAGCTTGGCACCGGTATAATACAAAGCAATATTTACCGCAAAGTCTTGAACGTCCGTTTTTCCTTCTACTTGTAATTCTTTATACTCTTGAGAATTGTGTTTTAAATGCCCCCCGCGATCCGTTTCTTCAAAAATCTTAAATGGCAACATTGCCGTGGCAAGTGTTCCATAAATTAGCCTGCCAATAAATCTGTACGAAGTTTTACCCGTTTGCTTCAAGGCTTGCATGGGATCATCCCCCTTTTTAGCATTTTCACTCATAGCAGCGACCATACCGCTTGCAAATTCCAACCCATCTATATCAATTCCGTCAATAGGTCTGTTGCTTGCAAATTGGTAAGTACTTAATGCCGCATAATTAGAGGCGATTGGATCGATGCTTAAAAACTTGCCAACTCTTGGGTCATATATCCGCATCCCATAATCCTGTTGATTACCAGTTCCTTTAACCTCATTGTCATTTTCCTTACCATTAAAACCATAGCGAGTATTTGCGGTATTGATATTTCTACCTGGCATAAGTGCACCAAAAGCGTAGTAATCCTGCGCTGTGGTTACATCCGACTTATAATCGCTATGTACGCTATCAGTCAACCTGATATCTGAATAGGTCACCAATACATTACCTAAGTGATTTTTACCCTCGTATTGCATGTGACCCAGTGTATCTGAAATCGCAGGCGCATTATTGGCAGCGATACTCATATTGGGTTGCCACATACCCACTCGGTCATTACCATAGATATGCTGTTCCCGCCAATTTATCTGGCTCAGTTTGTTATCATAGATAGCTATAGGGTTACCCTGGGCATCCTTTACATACCAGGTAGTTAAACCATTTGCAGTTTTGGCTACTCTTTCCTGCGCTGTATTATAGGTGTAGGTAATGGTTTTTCCGGTGTCGGTTATCGTCTGTATTTTTCCATAAACACTCCAGTTTATATTGGTAATACTGTCTTGCCGGTCATAGATCATGTTACCGATAGGGTCATACCTATAATTGTTTAGATATTGGGGAGTGCCGAAATGGGTTGCGTTTCCCACCCCATGCAGGTAATTCAACTGGTTGTTAACCAGGTTGCCGTTGCTGTCCCTATGGTATTGGTAAGTGAGGCTATCCTGATGCGCACTGGTATCTCCCAGGCGCA
>JBQCEA010000753.1:0-5162 GCA_051960695.1 Mucilaginibacter sp.
CTTGCGCAGACCGATATACTTGAATTTATAGGGTAACCCGGTAGCAGGATTGGTCAGACTGCTAAAGTAAGTGACATTTTTCCGCGTGTCCGTTTTGGCAAATGACTTATACAGCGTGCTATCCACCGGCAGATCGGGCGGTATCTTGCTGCCAAAGCCCGAGAAAACGTCGGTCATGATCCTGTCGCGGCTGTTATTCGCTCCTGAATTAGAAAGAAACTGAACTGAAAAGATATGTTCTTTTCCATTCTTGGTTGATTTATTGAATACATCGGCATAATTGCTGAACAAGCCATAACCATAAGGGCCATTGATCACCTCCAGCAGTTTGGCCTTTGCATCGGCCCAGTCTTTTTGGGTAAGATAAACCTTGGCCAGCAGCGTTTTGGCAGCACCGGATGTAGCCCTGCCGACGTCGTTACCAGAATAGCTTGCAGGCAAATTTTCAGCATCTTTCAGGTCACTGATAATTTGCGCATAAACCTGTGCAGCAGGTGTACGCGCTACTTTGGTTTCACTGATGTTTGTAGCCTGGTGCAGCACCAGGGGCACATCGCCAAATAAGCGTACCAGGTTAAAGTATAATAGTGCCCTGATGAATTTAGATTCACGTACCAACCGGTTTCGCAGCGTTGTATCTATCTGCATGGCAGCGATATTATCGATGGCTACGTTGGCCCAGTCAATACCGCGGTAATGCTGCGTCCAGTTACCCAGGATACGATTGTTATTGGCGATATAGGTGATGGTCCCCATTGCACGTACATCGGGGTTGCTTGCCGCGTTGCCTTCGGTCTCATCATCAGTAGCAGCGTCCGTCACGAAATAAAGCTGGCGACCATACATCGGAAAGTCGCCGCCCGGATCGGTATTGAGTGAGCTGTAAACCGCCGTTACCGCCGAAATGGCATCATTTTGTGTTTTATAGAACTGGCCCTGCACAATGGTCGATTTTGGATCTTCTGTTAGTTTGTTGCACGCAACCAGGGCAGATATGGCAAATAAAATAAGTACTGTTCTTTTCATCTCGTTTTCAATTAAAAGGTGATGCTTGCTCCGGCAAGGAAGGTTTTTGAGCTTGGGTAAGCGCCAAAGTCGATACCTTGCAGCAGGTTGTTTTGCCCAAAGGTGTTTACCTCGGGGTCATAGCCTTTGTAATGCGTCAGGGTAAGCAGGTTCTGGGCAGAAACATATATCCTGACCTGCTTCGCCAGCAGTTTATGCGCTATTGCCGGACTGAAATTATATCCCAGGGAAATGTTCTTCAGGCGCAAGTAGGAACCATCCTCCAGGTACCTGTCAATAACCTGCGCCACAGGGCTGTAGCTGGCACGCGGAATAGTGTTGCTTGGGTTAGTTGGTGTCCAGCGACCAAGTAAAACCGTAGAGGCATTCTGGCCCAGGTTGGTCAGCTCCAATTCTTCCTGCAACAGGTTATATATCTTGTTGCCGTACGATCCCTGGAAGAAAACAAACAGGTCGAAGCGCTTATAGTTAAAAGTATTGGAAAAGCTATACAAAAATTTAGGCTGAACGCTGCCCAGGTTGGTTTTATCATTGGCATCGATCACGCCGTCATGGTTGATATCCACGTATTTCCTGTCGCCTGCTTGTTCAGTGCCCAACAGGGGCGTTTGGCTGAGGTTATCGCCCGATTGGATAATGCCATTAGTTTTATATCCCCATATCGTCCCTAATGGCGAACCAACTTTTACCACTACAGGGGATAGTTTATAGATGAGGTCGCTATAGGCATCGGCAACCTGGGCATAGAACATCTGCTGTCCGCCAAGATCAAGCACCCTGTTGCGGTTAAAGGAAATACTGGCTGATGTTTTCCATAAGAAACCATCCGAGCGGATATTGTCCGTATTCACGGCAAGTTCAAGCCCTTTATTGGCTACACTGCCAATGTTCTCCAGTTCGGATGCAAAGCCTGATGTTAACTGCACCGGAACGTTAATAAGCAGGTCGGTGGTTTTTTTGTAATAGGCATCGGCGGTAAAATTCACCCGGTTGTCCCATAAGCCCAGGTCGATACCTGCATCGTATTGCGCCGTTTTTTCCCATTTCAGATTCGGGTTGCCCAAATTATTCGGCGCAAAGCCTGTTACCACGCTATTGTTGAAAAAGTAATTAGTTGGCGCCAGGGTTACCAGCGATTGGTATTCACCTATCTCCTGGTTGCCGGTTATACCGGCGCTCAGGCGCAGGTTCAGTGTAGATATTGTATTGATACCTTTCAGGAAATCCTCATCCTTTGCATTCCATGAAAAACCTGCCGACGGGAAATAACCCCACTTATTGTCGGCACCAAACCTTGATGAGCCATCGGCCCGGCCAGTTATGGTAAAGTTATAACGGTGCAGGTATGAATAGTTGATACGGGCCAGCCACGAATTAAGTGTCCAGCTATATTGGCCTGAGGTGGGTATCAATGGCATTGAACCACCCTGCAGGCTGTTATAGCCTGAAAGGTTGGATATAAAGTTCTCGGAACCCGACGTATTGAATACGCCAGTGGAGGTTTGCGTGGTGTAACCCGCCAGAATGGTAAATGAATGCTTATCGAAAGTTTTACTATAGGTCAGCGTGTTCTCATTTACCCACGTTGTAACCTTATTTGCACCTATGCTGGCCAGCCCGTTTGTGGCATAACCGGAAGTTGAATTGCTCGGATTAAATTGGTTTTGCCGGGTATTGATCACATCGCCGCCAATGCTCACTTTGGCCTTCAAACCTGGAATGATCTCATATTCGCCATAAAAATCGCCCAAAGCACGAAATGCATCTGTTTGATTCACATTAACCAGCAGGTCATTGATCGGGTTGCCGGGGATAGCAGCAAATGGATTGTTCAGGTTATATGAGCCATCAGCATTTTTAATGGCTACTGTTGGCGGCACGTAAAGTATTGAGGAAATATTTGTACCTGCGTTGCCATACTGGTCAGACTGTGTGGCTGTAGCATTCAGGCCGATCTTAAATTGATCTGAAACATTACGGGTATAATTTGCCCGTACCGATATGCGTTTTAATCCGGTATTAAGCAGGATACCTTCCTGGTTAAAGTAGTTGCCTGAAAACGCATAAGTTGATCTTTCATCTCCGCCCGAGACGGAAAGATTGTGATCCTGGATAGGCGCTTTGCGGAAAGCTGCGCTTTGCCAGTCCGCTCCTGCTCCGAAGGAAGTCACTTGGTCGGCAGTATAATAAGGCTGTAAACCCTGGCTGGCATCAATATCATCAGTAAGCTGCGCAAACTGGCTTGCATTCAGGAGGGACAGTTTTTTACGGATCTGCTGCTGTCCGACGTAAACACTATAGTTTACATCATTGCGGCCGCGTTTGCCCTTTTTAGTAGTTATGATAACCACGCCGTTGGCACCACGTGAACCATAAATAGCCGTTGCGGATGCGTCCTTCAATACTTCTATCGATTCGATGTCTGAAGGGTTGATCGTTGACAATGCGTTTAATCCCTGGGCGCTGCTATTGGGGTTAACACTACCCTGAGTGCTGGTGTTATCATTATAAAAGGGCAAACCATCTATTACGTAAAGAGGCTCATTGCCTGCTGTAATGGAATTACCGCCTCTGATCCTTACAGTCGCCGATGCTCCCGGCTGCCCGGAACTTTGCGTGATCTGGATACCCGAGGCCGAGCCTTCCAGTAAATTATCAACTGATGAAACGGGCTGGTTCAGGTTTTCTTTGGGGATAGTAGCTATAGCACCGGTAAGTTCCTTTTTCTTTTGGGTGCCGTATCCCACTATTACCACATCATTCAGTTGTGTTTGGTTCTCCTTTAAAAAAACCTCTACAGGGCTGCCTGTCGCCGTTAGCTGTTTGGTGAGGTAGCCTATAAAGCTTATTTCAAGGATATATGGAAACCGCTGGCCGGTAACAAAACTGAACTCACCCTTTTGGTCGGTTGCTACGGCATGGGTAGTTCCCTGTATTCTTATTACGGCGCCGATAATAGGCTGCCTGGTGGCCGAATCGAGCACCCGGCCTTTAAGCAGCGAATTTACCGTAGCATCTGTTGGTTTTTGTGCCAGGGCTCCAAAGGGGAGAAGTATTAATACTAATTTTAATAAGGTGTGCCGGAGACGTATTTTCTTTTCATGGACATATAATTCCATATCTTTAGCTGTTTTATGTTAATGATCATTCGTTAATAAAACTTGGTGATGATCAGTAGTGATTGGCATTACGACCTGATCATTCATGACATGACCGGCGAGGCTTCCTTGCCGGTTTTTTTTGTTTCAGTACAGTTTATTTCATATTCATTTGGATAATTATTGATAGTTATCAGGAAAGTTTTATGCAATTCAATTAAGAGTAAATCCTTAAAATATGCTTCAGCAACAACAGCACATGCAAAGAAAACGCATGTTTACAGGCGGCTCGGCTGTTGCTATGGGTTGTGAAAATGTTTCCATGGTTTGTTTGCGCTCCAAATATAAAAACATATTTTTAATAAACTACTAAATAGGTAGATTTTGTAGCTATTAAAATATATTCAAATGCTTTTCGGGGCTTACATAGGGTAAATGCCTTAACCGGCATACATATGCGAATATAAAATCAGCAGGTTTGTGATCTAAGCAGGTATTATAACCAACAAACCGAAACAGCAGTGAGATAATGGTTGTATATCATAAATAATGCCTGTAAAAACATGAATACGATCAATACTATTTTAAGAGATGGAGAATGCGTAAGTCCATGGCAACTCATTACCGAAAAGCCCGGTACAAATGATAAACCCGATGAGGCAACCGTTTACGACTGCCTGGTAGTTGGTGCCGGAATTACCGGCCTTACCGCAGCCTTATTGTTACAAAGCCAGGGCAAAAGGACCGTAATAGCTGAGGCACATACGGTTGGCTTTGGCACTACGGGCGGAACGAGTGCGCATATCAACACTTTTGCCGATGCAAGCTACAAAGACGTGGAAAGCGACTTTGGCGAAAAAAATGCCGAATTATTTGCCAGGGCCATCGGAGAAGGTATCGAAGTGATCAGAGAGAATATCCGGTCATACCAGATCGAATGCGATTTTGAGGAAAGGCCGGGATATATTTATGCAGAGAGCGAAGATCAGGCTAAACAGCTGGATGATATTTACCAGGCATCATTAAAAGCAGGGGTAA
>JBQCEA010000754.1:0-2348 GCA_051960695.1 Mucilaginibacter sp.
TTGCTTATTTACTTATACCATTTCATCAAGAAAATGAACCTTTTGAAAAAAGCCCTTATTATGGGGGTTTTTGCCACGGGGATATTTATTGTTGGAAATTCCAATCTGCCAATGGTTCAGGGTCTAAAAGAAGAGTCAAAATACGATGCTCATGCCGGTGAAGATTATGTGCGCGTTAAGGCAGCTAAATATTTTCTAAATGATTTTTCACCAAGTGATATTAATAAAGTATTTGGCAACGGAGCCCCATTTACCAACTTTACCTACTATGGTAAAACTATGGAAAGGCTGCAGCAGGAAGATGGATTTTACCTGGAAGACGTTGGGATTATTGCAATGTACGTGATGTTCGGTATTATACCGATCATCGCACTGGTAATGATATGGTATAAAAGTTTTGTAATAAAAATACCGGATGAGTATTCTTATGTTAAATACTATTTGTGGTACCTATTATTTACATGTTTAACAACCTTTTACGTTTATCACCCATACTATTTGATATCTTCTGTTTTTGCATTGTACATCTATCAAACTGTATATGAACAACAACAGATAAAGCAAGCTTTAGCAAGGATTTTGGATCCGGCCGAAGAAGTTGAGATTGATTGACCTCAAAGTGAGGAAATGTGATAGGTGCCTGAACATTAATTGAATTATTGATTTTAAATAAAAGAACTTGCAATGAAAATTGCCATAATTTGTTATAATCATTTTGATGCAACTATTTCATTAGGTAAATACTTGAAACGTGTTGATGAAAGCGTTGAAGTTCAATTTATTTTTCTGTTGAGCCAAACATTCCTGAATGTCGAGATCGTAACATTAAAGGGTAAAAACATTGGCAACGGCTTTGTGAATAATAAACAGCTTGCCGAAAGCATTGATCAGGAGATATTTGATTACCTGAAAGGTGATAATATCGGCATTGAAGCATTTGTATTTAATAGCTACAAATTAGGTGATCGGGAAAATATCAAATTACTATCTCAGCTAAAAAAGGAAATTCTGAGAAGAAAGTATGATGTACTGCATTTTGTTGGTAACAACCCTTGGGTTATATTATTGAACTACGCATTTAAAAAAACACCCAAAATACATACACTTCACGAGCCCTATCCTTTCGAGAAGAAATCCTACTACAGATTACTTAGGCACAACCTGAAGATGAAATTATTGATCCGTTCAAACAGTCATATAATTGTGCCATCAGAGATATCGTTTAACCGGTTTAAAACCTATTTTCAATTTAAGCCAGGGCAGGTAAGTATTATACCTTTTGGCCCAATGGAGATTTTCAAAGAGTATTCAAAAGATATTATTCCAAAGGCGTCGGATGTTGTATTATATTATGGATATATAAGTCCGTATAAAGGAATAGATACATTGGTAGCAGCTATAGGTATCGTATTAAAATCAAATCCTAATATAAAATTTATTATAGCCGGACAGGGACAATTTAATTATGATGTTTCCGGTCTTCCTGATCTGCAACTGATCAACAGGCGTTTATCAAACAAAGAAATTGCCGACCTGAACCGATTGGCAACAATTATTGCGTGCCCTTATTCAAGTGCATCGCAGAGCGGCGTTGTTATGACCTCATTTGCATTTAATAATCCCATTATTGCAACCAATGTAGGAGCCTTACCTGAGTTTATTGAAAATGGCGTTACTGGGGTAATTATTGAACCTGATAATCCTGAAATGCTGGCTCAAACAATTATTGATCTATTTAAAAACCCGACCACAATTGATATAATGAGAAACAATGTTATTTCAAAATATACTAATTCAGCAAAAAGTTGGTTAAATATCGCAAAACAAACCTATCGTTTATATGTAGAGCATATTAGCGGTAAAAAAACAACTGATAAACTCGAAACACTAGCACAATAGTTAAATGAAAAAAAAGCTATTAATATTATCAGCCAGTCAATTCGGTTATCTGACAGACATACTCAAATATTGCGAGTTTGCCAGGGAGGAATTTGACATAACTGTTGTTAGTTGGGATTATGGCCGTCAAAGGATCGAAATGTCAGGGGTGACAGTTAAATATGTGCCTAGAAATTCGAGTCTGTTAACAAGAAACCTCAAATTGCTGAAAACATTTAGCGATGAGATTAAAAGAGGTTATAATGTTGTTTTTGCAAATTATTCAAGGGGAATTTCGCTGGTGCGCCTATTAAATCTGAGATCCAATTTTATGATCGACGTTCGGACACTTTGCGTTAATTCAAAAAGTTCTACCAGGATGCTTTATGATTTCTTTCTGCGGACTGAAATCAGGTTCTTTAAACATATTTCGGTAATTAGTGAGGGTGTTGGCCATAAATTAAATTTAA
>JBQCEA010000755.1:0-3408 GCA_051960695.1 Mucilaginibacter sp.
CAAAACGGATAAAATCAATGCCAATACTGTCTTTATTGGAAATGCTTCTGTTCTCATTTATGGTTAGTATCACATAGCCGCCTTGAGTATTTCAATCCTTTGGTTTAACTACTGAACCAATGTTTATTGCATGACGATAATGAGTATTTTCATCTAACACTGTTTGTAAAATTCTGTGATAAGGTTTGTGAGTATGACCGAAGCACATAATGTCTGCATCAGCCTGTTCCATTATTCTCAATAGACTTTTTTCTTCCCTGTCTTCAAACAAATACTCATTTATTTTTCGGGGACTTCCATGCACTAATAATAAATTCAGTTTATCATCATTCAACTGAAACTCTATTTTGATGTGAGCTGGCAATGTTCTTAAATAATTTCTTTCCTCTTCTTTTATAATTGAGTTGGTAAAAGAGATAGATATTTTGCCCATTTCTTTTTCATGTTCTTCTTTATAAGCACAGCCACAATCATCACTCTTTCTGCCAATCCCAAAATCATAATTGCCTGCAATTGTTGGAATATGCCTTTTTCTTATTTCACTGATTACTTCATTTGGCCAGATATTATAACCTACTAAATCGCCAAGGCAATAAAGCACATCAGGCTTGTGATTTTCTACATCTTTAAAAAACGCCTCCAGTGCAGGAAGGTTGGAATGAATATCTGAGAATAATGCAATTTTCATTTTATTTCATTTAAGTATTTTGTAACTGTGTTTTAGAATAATATTTTCTTCGCAGCCAAAAGGCTACATTCACCAAAGCAATTAATGCAGGCACTTCGACTAATGGGCCAATTACACCTGCAAATGCCTGTCCTGAATTAATTCCAAATACGCCAATCGCAACTGCTATTGCTAATTCAAAATTGTTTCCTGCTGCTGTAAAAGCTATGGAAGTATTGGTTGAATAATCTGCGCCCATTTTCCTGCCAATTAAAAAACTGACAAAGAACATGATTACAAAATAAATCACCAATGGGACTGCAATTCGTACCACATCCATCGGTATCTGAACAATCAGTTCTCCTTTCAAACTAAACATAATTACAATCGTAAAAAGAAGCGCTATCAGCGTTATTGGGGAAATTACCGGAACGAATTTTTTCTCATACCATTCTCCTCCTTTTAATTTTATTAAGGCATACCTGCTTAGAATTCCTGCGGCAAATGGAATACCTAAATAAATGGCAACACTTTCTGCAATTTGACCAATGGTAATGTTTACTTCTGAGCCTGTGATACCAAATAAAGGAGGAAGGATTGTTATAAAAACGTAAGCATAGACACTATATAATAATACCTGGAAAATACTGTTTAATGCAACCAGGCCCGCAGCATATTCCCGGCTGCCTTCGGCTAATTCATTCCAAACGATTACCATTGCGATGCATCGTGCAAGCCCAATGAGAATTAAACCAGTCATGTATTCAGGATAGCCATTTAGAAAAATAATTGCCAAAATAAACATCAGTATTGGCCCGATTATCCAGTTAAGAAATAATGAAACACCTAACACCTTTGTGTTTTTAAAAACTTCACTCATCTTATCATACTTCACTTTTGCAAAAGGTGGATACATCATCAGGATAAGCCCAATGGCTAAGGGAATATTGGTAGTGCCGGATGAAAAGGAATTAATAAATGCAGACGATGCGGGAAAGAAGTATCCGATAGAAACACCAATCGACATTGCTAAAAATATCCATAAGGTTAAATACCTATCTAAAAAACTTAATTTCTTTCTTTCATTCGCCGGAGCACAATTATTTGCTGTCATTATGATTCGTATTATTCTGTTTAATTCTTATGTAAAATAATTAAGGGAACATCGGTTTTAATTGCAAGCTTTTTGGTTATACTTGTATGAAACAATTGTTCAATCAAACCATATTTTCTGTGGATAACAATCGTTAAATTGATTTTTCGCTTTTCAGCAAATGTTAATAGCCCCTCTACTTTGTTTTTATTTTCAAGATAAT
The DNA here is from genome assembly GCA_051960695.1 of Mucilaginibacter sp. Classification (GTDB taxonomy): domain Bacteria; phylum Bacteroidota; class Bacteroidia; order Sphingobacteriales; family Sphingobacteriaceae; genus Mucilaginibacter. The sequence continues at coordinate 1,984 of JBQCEA010000755.1, forward strand.
CATATTCAGGATTCAGGCCATTGAGTAAATGATGAAGAATGGTTTCCTCTTTCATCAACATATCTGCGCCCATAGTTTCGTGATGCTCAACATTCACAACAACCAATTTTGATGATAATTTCGTCAGCAGTTGTTTTAGCTGCGCCACTGGAAGCGTTTCAGCAATATCATGCAGATCAACTGCCAATATTGATTTTTTAATACCATTAAAAGTAGCTGTAGAAGGTACAATGAGCAAAGAAGTTTTACATTCTTTTATTATTTTTAATGTATTACTACCTATTATGTTCCTGCCGTCATTCTCCATTCCACTAATTCCAATAGTAACTAAATCTATTTTTTCTTTAATAATTATTTCATCTATTCCTTTGGTAAGCGGAAGATCGTTGGTAGTATATTCTATAGCTGTCGAATCGTTTACCAAAGGAGAAAGTGTTTTCCTTAAAGCACTCAGTTTTCTGATTGCCTCATTTTCTAATTCCCTTAGTTGCAATGGAGGTGGTTAAAGAATATCGGTAAGAAGAGTCATACCAGGATGAATTATTTCATACGAATGATATAAGATCAACCGTTCAGTTTCTGTTTTTTTACACATAGTTGAAATGTACTTTGCAGCGTTTAAAGCTGTAGTAGAAAAATCAGTGGGGATAAGAATAGTTTTCATCTCATTATTTTTTATTAAACGACAGTTATGTTACTTCTTCTTTCCATTAAAATAATATCTCTCCATTTCCCATTCATTTGCCCGATGCGTTCTCTTGTATCCAGTATCCGAAACCCATACGCTTCATGAATTTTAATGCTTGCTATATTTTCAGGAAAAATCCCTGCCTGTAAAGTCCCGATATTATTTAAGCACTTGTTTTTTCGTCGTTTACATATTTATTTACAAAATCCTGGCTATAAGCCTTTATTTGGTCACGGACACTTCGAAACGCCTCTTTGATTTCTTCCTCTGTTCCGGTTGCTTTTGCGGGGTCAGGAAAGTTGTGGTGAAGCTTTTGAGCATTCGAAGGAAAGAAGGGACACCGCTCTCTTGCATTATCGCAAACGGTGATGATATAATCAAAGTCAATGTTGCGGTATTCGTTGATATTATTTGACGTGTGTGTCGATATATCAACACCGTCTTCTTTCATAACGGCAACACCCCGTGTGTTAACGCCATGAGTTTCAACACCGGCGCTATAAACCTGCGCCTTGTTACCTGCAAAATATCTTAAATAACCTTCAGCCATTTGGCTCCGGCAACTGTTACCGGTACACAGCACTAATACTTTTTTCATAAATTTATTTTAAACATTAACAGCAGCCGGATTTAGGGTCACAACAATCCTTTTCTGCATAAACAGTAATACTAAAAATTCCTGAACCTGATTTTTTAAAAGATGCGATTTCATCTGCAGATAAATAATTACTTAAAAT
>JBQCEA010000756.1:0-4754 GCA_051960695.1 Mucilaginibacter sp.
ATGTTTACCATTGGTGATACAAATGCCTATTGTGTTTGCCTTTTTCCGCTTTTTCCCAAGCCTTTTTGAACTGAGGGGACAAAGCTTTTTATGGATGCATGACCTATCTACCTACGATACGGTGATCACATTCCATGCTAATATTCCTTTCCTCGGTAACCATATCAGTATGATGTGTTTGCTGATGACGGCCTCTACATTGATCTATACCTATTTTAACAACCAGATCTCGGGTGCAACCGGACAGATGAAATACATCGGTTATATTACGCCGATCATCTTCCTGGGCGCACTGAACAGCTATCCGTCAGGTTTGAATTATTATTACTTCCTGGCCAACATGTTCACGTTTGGTCAGCAATACCTGATCCGTTTGATGGTTGATGACAAAAAGATCCATGCACAGATACAGGAAAACAAAAAGAAACCTGAAAGCAAGAAAAAGAAATCAGGTTTCCAGGCACGTATGGAAGAAATGATGCGCCAGCAACAACAGACACAAGCTACGCAGGCGAAAAAGAAGAAGTAATTTTTGTTTAAAAGTCGGAATGTTGTAAAGTTTAAATGTTATCCATTCCCTAACGAATAGAAGCCCGGTCATAAAAAACCGGGTTTTTACTTTTTTACAAATTTGAGGGCAACTTTACAACCTTCAAATTTACAACATTACAACAAAAAAGTAACTTTGAACCATGTACGCCATAGTAGATATCGAGACGACGGGAGGGCACGCCAGTGCCAATGGTATTACAGAGGTGGCGATCTGTGTCTATGATGGCAAGCGCATAACACAGCGGTACAGCACTTTAGTTAATCCCAAACGGAATATACCAGTTTACATCCGTGCACTTACCGGCATCACTAACGAAATGGTACAGGATGCCCCGGTATTTGAAGACGTGGCCGCTGATATTTATCACCTGCTGCATGGGAATATCTTTGTAGCGCATAATGTTAATTTCGACTATTCTTTTATCAAATATCACCTGGCAGCTTCCGGGTACGACCTGCAATGCAATAAGCTGTGCACCGTACGGCTTGGACGGAAAATAATGCCGGGCTTGCCTTCATACAGTCTTGGCAAACTATGTCATTATTTAGGTATCGAGAACGAAAGCCGTCACCGTGCAATGGGCGATGCAGAAGCAACCACCACCCTGTTCTCGCTTTTACTTGAGAAGGATACTGAGAATCATATACAACAAGCCCTTAAACATCGCTCGAAAGAGCAAGTTTTACCGCCTAATTTACCTAAATCAGATATAGACCAGTTGCCTTTTGCGCCCGGCGTTTATTATTTCCATGATGAAAAAGGCAAGGTGATCTATGTGGGCAAGGCGCGTAATGTAAAAAAGCGTGTATGCAGTCACTTTAGTGGCAATAATCCCAATTTACAACGTCAGGAATTCTTGAGGAATATTCACCGTATCTCCCACCAGGACTGCGGCACCGAATTGTTTGCGTTTATTTTGGAAGCTATCGAGATCAAACGCCTTTGGCCGAAATACAATCGTTCGCTAAAACGCTTTGAACATGCCTACGGTTTATATGCTTTTGAAGACCAGCGCGGTTACCTGCGCCTGGCTGTGGATAAACGGCGTAAGCTCACCACACCGCTTTATACCTGTAATTCTATATTGGACGGCCGCAACCTGCTAACCCGCCTGGTAGATGAATATGAGCTTTGCCCGAAACTATGTTTCCTGCAAACCAACACAGGGACATGTATAGGCACTAATGGCGAACAGTGCGCTTGCGAAGGCTTTGAAACCGCGGAAATTTACAACCAGAAAGTTCAGTTAGCTATTAACGACCTAAAAGAAGCTCTGCCAACTTTCGCCATCAGGGATGAAGGCCGCAGAAATGATGAACATAGCTGTATCCTGATCGAAAAAGGCCATTTTTATGGCATGGGTTATATTTCCCAATATTTTGACGTAGATAATTTAGACCAGCTAAAAACCTTCCTGACCCCTTACCAGGGCAATGATTATATTCGCAACATGATCTCCAATTACGCCATTAAATATCCTGAACGGAAGATGGTATTTGGGTAAGGAGCTATAATTCCGGCCTTTCGCAATTTAACCTCTATTTTTACGCAAATCACCTCCTATTTTGTCGGGATCATACCTGCAATATGATGAGCCGCCTGCTGATATTTGTATAGAAAGACACGCAACCACTTTTTAAACAATTGCTATGCGAAAATTAAAGTTACAGGTACAAATGACCATCGATGGTTTTGTAGCCGGGCCGAACGGCGAACTGGACTGGATGTGGATACCCGGAGAAAAGGACGAGTCCTTGTTTCAGAAAGTAATTAATCTGGCTGATAGCTGCGATACCATTTTACTGGGGCGTAAGATGACCCGGGAATTTGTTGATCACTGGGAAAACGTGGTGGATAACCAGCCCGACAGCCCGGAACAACCTTTGGCCCAGCTCATGGTAAATTTACGCAAGATCGCTTTCAGCCGCACACAAACAGAGATCAATGGCCGAAACCTTGAAGTGGAAAACGGAGATTTAGTTGCTGCTGTGCAGGCGCTGAAAACCCAACCGGGTAAGGATATAATGGTTTATGGCGGCGCCAATTTTGTAAGCTCGCTGATCAGTGAGAACCTTGTCGATGAATATTACATTTTCAGGAACCCGGTTGCCATTGGCAATGGCCTTTCAATTTTCAAGGAAAGAAAGATCCTGAAATTGGAAAGTTCCATCACTTACAAAAACGGGAAAATACTTAACAAATACTTACCGGTATAGGCCAGGCTATTTTTGAAGATTTATGAAGTTTTCAAAAACTTCGTAAATCTTGCAATTAAGTTTATACAATTCCGGCTTTTTGCAATTCAGCTTCCATTTGCTGCTGCACCTTCAAAGCCTCCGCACGAGCGGCCTCAGCAAAATCTTCGCCGTTGGAAGCATAGATAATAGCGCGTGACGAGTTCACGATCAGGCCGCAATCTTTGGTCATGCCATATTTGCAAACTTCTTCCAGACTGCCGCCCTGTGCGCCTACACCGGGTACCAGCAGGAAATTGTCGGGTGCATATTTACGGATATTGGTAAACTCGGTGCTTTTAGTAGCGCCTACTACATACATTAAACGGTCGGCACCGGCCCAGGTATTGGCCTTTTGGACCACCGTTTCATAAAGCATGTTATCTCCGGTATTAAGGTATTGAAAATCCTTACTGCCAACAGATGATGTCAGCGCTAACAGGATCACCCATTTCCCTTCAAAAGCCAGGAAAGGCGTTACACTGTCATTACCCATATACGGGGCAACAGTTATGGCGTCAAAATCCATTCCGGCAGCTTCTTTATCAAAAAAGGTACGGGCATACATGCCTGATGTATTGCCAATATCGCCGCGCTTGGCATCAATAATACTCAGGCAATCTTTAGGTAAGTATTCAGAAGTGGCTATCAAACTTTGCAAACCCTTTATTCCATACCGTTCATAAAAAGCGGCGTTGGGCTTATAGGCTATACAGAGGTCACGGGTAGCATCAATAATGCGCTTGTTAAATTCAAAGATCGGGTCCGGGTATTCTTTCAGAAACGCCGGTATCTTTTCAATATCAGTATCAAGCCCTACACACAGAAATGATCTTTTTTGCGTGATTTGCTCTATTAGCTGCCCGCGTGTAAGCATAAAATTTCTTATTTTTTTGAACGCCCAAAAAAACTAAAAATTAGCCTAAGTGTTGTCCTTGAAAAAGATATTTTTTTAAAATTTTTGTTTTGTGATTTTTATTGAGTAAAATTGTGACGTTATCCTTTGAATTTTTCTTGCACTAAAGAAACAATTTAAAAATCCACAATTATTCTAAATAGTTTTTTAAATGTTGCATTAGCAAAAGCTGCAAGATAATTTCTCTCAAGTAAAATATTCCTTTTGAACTATTATTTATATCATGTTTGATACAACCGAATTGAACGACAAACTCGTATCAGAGTTGCGCGAGATTGCAAAGAGTTTGGGTATTCCCGATGCCGACGACCTTAGAAAAGCACAATTGATCAGCAATATCATTGAACAACAACAATTGATAGAAGTTGCCAGGGCGCAACAGGCTACTGTTGCACAAAATTATTCTGAAACAGCCAAACCTGCAGTGACAAAAGAAGCTGGTGAAAGGCCACGCAAAAGGACCCGCACTGTAAAAGCATCCAGCAGTACTCCAAGAGTAGAAGTGCCGCTGGATGATACCAATCTTTTTGACGAACCAGATGATGAAACCGCCGCTGAAGAAAGCGACGATGAAGCCATATATACCCCTCCGGTAGCTGAACAACCGGAAGAAGTACAACCGAAACAGGAAGAACCTGTGGTTGAAAATAAACCGCAAAAGTTTGAACGCCGTTTTAACAACGGCAATCAGCAGAACCAGCAAAAGCAGCAGGAACCTGCCATTAACCTCGATTTTGATAATGTAATTGTTAACGAAGGTGTATTGGAAATTATGCCTGATGGCTACGGCTTCCTTCGCTCTTCAGATTATAATTACCTTACTTCTCCGGATGATATATATGTTTCACAATCACAGATAAAACTGTTTGGCCTTAAAACCGGCGATACTGTGCGCGGCAGCATACGTCCGCAAAAAGACGGTGAAAAATACTTCCCATTGGTACGTGTTGAGGCCATTAACGGCCGTAACCCAGCCGAAGTGCGCGACCGTGTTCCATTCGACCACTTAACACCGCTTTTTCCGTCTGAAAGGCTGGAGCTTTTCACTGAT
>JBQCEA010000757.1:0-2393 GCA_051960695.1 Mucilaginibacter sp.
CGGGATTGCTCCTGTAAAAAGGCCGGTGCATATTAACCGTATCCTGCGGGAGCATGGGTTGTTGCAGGTACGAATGGAAAGGGGGACAGAATTATTGGACGCAGGAGCTTCCCAGGCCTTTGCGGTAGCGGATCATCAGGTGGCGCATGTTTATATTAATGATATACAGGTAACAGAAAAGGTTAGAAAGTTGCTGGAACAAGTACCGGGAGTAGAACTGGTTTTAGATAAAGAAGCACAGGCGCAGTATCATATTAATCATGAAAGGTCAGGAGATTTGGTGTTGATGGCAGATGCCGGCAGTTGGTTTACTTATTATTTTTGGGTGGATGATAATAAAGCGCCCGATTATGCCCGTGTGGTAGATATACATAAAAAGCCGGGTTATGATCCTGTTGAAATGTTCATGACCTCTAAGTTTCGGGCTGGTTATAAATTATTACGTAAGAAGGCTGGCTTCAGATATGTAATGGATGTTATTCCGCTGGATGCCACTTTAATTAAAGGCTCGCATGGAAGGGTAGGAACACCTGTCGAATTTCACCCGGTAATTATTGCCGATAGGCTTTTAACCAGTAACATTTCTCCAACCGATGTTTACCAGATTATTTGGGACAGCTTTACCTAATCTTTTAATTTTAAAGTACTAAGACTTCATTAGGTTTCGAAGTTTGGAGAATATAAATATTCTATTCAACATTTATGTTCATAGCTGAATATGACGAACTGCCGGTATTAAATTGTTTCATTAACGAAAGGTTTGGGAACTATCAATATAAACGTGTTTCGTTTCCTGGTACTATCTTTTAACGTTATATATATCCTTTTACCCGCATACGATCAGAGTTCACTTATCAGCCTCCATGATAATAACTTTACAAGGGTTTTATCACAAATTGTTTTTGCCATTCCTACTTACCGCCTTAGCACACAGCTTTTACTGGCGTCCTACCACGTACAACTCCGTTGCCCTTCTTCTTTAACCCTTCAATATATAATATGCTATAACACAAAAACAATTTCAAACGTTGTAATACAATATTCATCCGTTATATCTGTTCAAGCTGTACTTTTTAATGTTTTTTAAAATAGATTTGGTAAACGATGGTTGCATAAATCAGGTCGCTTACGAAAGTAATGATAAGTGAATCATAAAGAAAGATAGAGGTTACATTGAGGTTTAGTAATGTTATTATCTCCTTGTATATTTCTGTGAGTTTTATGCATCTATTGTTTTTGATTTTGCCAGAAATATTTTAAAAAGAGTAACGGCGGCTGGCAAGAGTAGCACGGGAAGTTGAGCATCTTCGGCAAGGCTATACGTCGTAGCTAGTAATCAAGAAAACGACTACTATACATACTATCTCAAATCAAAATAGCTGATTATGAATCACTTCATTTCAAAATGCAGGAGGCTTTCATCACTGCTAATGAGTTGTCTCTTTTTAATGGTTTCTGCAGTAAGGGCACAATCGCAGACAGTATCGGGTACTGTCCGGTCAGCTACAGATAACGAACCTATTGCCGGAGTTACCGTACAGGTAAAAGGTACCGCTAATGGTACTTCTACCAATGCAGAAGGGTATTATACGTTGAGAGGGGTGGCTTCATCTGATTCACTTTTCTTTTCCAATATTGGGTATCAAAACCAGACCGTTCCGGTAAATGCCCGTACCACTATCAATGTCACTTTACAGTTAGCTGTTTCTTCTCTGGATCAAGTAATAGTAATCGGGTACGGAACACAGAAGAAAAGCGATTTGACAGGTTCCATAACAAGGATTACTATGGATGATAAAGCTACCCAGGCCAATGTAAATGTTTTCCAGGCATTGGTAGGGGCCTCTGCGGGCGTTAATCTTGAAGAAAGAGGCGGCGCCGCAGGCGAACCTACTCTTTCGGTAAGAGGCCAAACCTCCTTATCGGCATCTGACCGACCTTTAATTGTTCTAGATGGTGTTATTTATAATGGAAGTATATCCAATATCAATATCAATGATGTGGAGACAATAGATATACTTAAAGATGCCAGTGCTGCGGCCGTATATGGGTCCAGATCGGCTAACGGTGTGTTACTTATTACCACCAAAAAGGGTAAATCAAAAAAACCGGTTATTTCATTAAGCGGATATACAGGGTTTCAGGATATGACCAATAATCCCATGCGGGTAATGAATGCTGATGAATTTGCTGTCAGGCTGCTTGACTGGGATTGGGAAAATAAAGTTTATGCCTGGTATAAAACCAACCCAACCAGTGCAGCCGGAAGGCCCCAGCGGCCCGATGCGACTAATCGTGAAACGGTAGCTTCTTATCTGAGAACATTTGAAGAACAACAGAACTACCTCGCAGGGAACAAAATTGATTGGGTAAAAGAAGTTTTACATAGAGGA
>JBQCEA010000758.1:0-6944 GCA_051960695.1 Mucilaginibacter sp.
TACCCCCGTTTATAAATCTTCATCTTCGCAGTAAGTAATCAGTTATGGCAAAAGCAAATGGAATTATATCAAAAAGTACAACGAAGTTTAACTAAACGACGTTGACCATAGCGAGGGCAATCTTAACCCTGCACAGATATTTACTGTTTACGAACACGGCTATAAATACATCTATACCGGCGATGAAAAAATTGACGGGCATCTATGCCAAATGATAGACCTTACACCTGTAGACAGCAAAAAGGAATTTTTTAAGATACGTTTAGCTATAGACAAGGCAAAAAAACTGATATACAGTGCAATAATCTTCGACAAGAATGGCAGTCATTTTACCTATGTCATCAATTCGTTCACGCCTAATCCTAAGGTGCCCGAAAGTATCTTTACCTATGATAAAAAAGACCACCCAGGTGTCGAAGTGGTTGATCTGAGGTAATTAAGGTTTTTTCGCGAAAATTATCTGCTCATATCGTCGCCCTTGCGAGGTATTTGTCAACTGCGTTAAAGTCAGCGTACTATCTGTAAGGTTTGTTATAACGTAAGGCCCTGTTATTGAAGTGGTGCGGCTTGCTACACCATTTACGCTTATAAAAGAGTTGGTCCACTGTACGCGGCTATTAGGCGTTATCGAATATATCCCGGTATCGATATAACTTTGAAAAGCGCTGTGGATATACACGTTACCATATTTTGTGAATTGATAATGGTCGCCCGGTTGTCCCTGGTACATCACATTTGAGATAAAAGATATAGTATCTGTAACTATGCTCCAGTCGCCCACGAGTGAGGTATTACCAATAAGCGTTTTGCTCGTATCACTTTTTCCGGTTACAGGTGGAGTGGATGTAATTTGTTGCCCGGTGTCGATATTGTCTATTTTGCAGCCCGAAAATGTTATTGCTGCCAGCCCGATCAGGTAAAACAAAAAAGTCTTTTTCATAATCATAATCAGTAACGCCGGTTGCTTATAATTATAATTATCAAAAAAATGATAAGGTTTAGGCTTTCAATGCCTTAAAATTATAAAATAACCGACTATAGTTATAGTTTTTTTATTTCAAAACTGACGAACTCGTCTGTTTTTGTTAACCTATACGAACGATAAGCGTAAAACGAAACAGTACCGGTAAATTATTGCTTTTTAAATTTGATCTGCTCATACCGTTGCCCATTTTGAGTCGCCTGGCTGGATGTCAGTACCATTGATACACTGTCTTTCGAAGTAATATTATAAGTAAAAGACTGGGTGGCACCAATATATGCTACCCCATTTGTACTAAAGTAAGAGTTGATCCAGGAAACGGTGCCATTACCTGGTGTGACAGAGTAAATGGCTGTATCAACAAGCTTATCCAGCCCTTCATTAATGTACAGATTACCATATTTGGTAAAGATGTAATGATCATCCGGTGTACCCTTGTACATTACGGTGTTATTCATGTAAGAAACAGTATCGCTCACAATATTCCAGTTTCCTACCAGTATCTGATCCTGTATCAGGGTTTTACTGGTATCTACTTTTGAACTGGTTAAAGGTGTTATTTTCGTTTTCTTGCATGAAAATACGGTTACTGCAACAATTGCAGCCAAAGCTGATATGTAAATACGGTTCATATTTTATGGTTTATAGGCGCCTTTTTATAATTACGAATTAAATCAATATAATGCTACATCAATGCTCAAAATCTGATCTCTTCTATTTTTAACGGGTCCTTAAAATTACTGTAACGTATCCATTCAGGTGTTATTTTAATGTGGATAAGATCCGGCCAACTTTCAGTCCGCTCTCTCCCATCTGGCCAGGCGGAATAATATATCTCGCGATATTTATCTGCTTCGGCATGGTTACCCAGTACTTCTGCCCTTCCTTCGTACTGAACAGTGGTTTCGTCATCCCATCCTATTGCTAAAGCAACATAAGCATTTTCTAAGATATTGGCATATTTCCTGGAAGATGTCACCGTATCAAAAATGATCTCCAGCTGATCGCTGACAGCTATACCCACGAGCGCGGATTCTGGTCGACCGGCATCATTTACAGTAGATACAACGGCCAGTTTATGCCGAATGATAAATTGATAAATAACATCTTTAATCGCCATACTAATTTTTTGCAGCCTGTTCTACCTTTTGCCTTCTTTCCATTACTTCGCGCCAGGTGGTGAGTATATAACCGTTTTTGGTCAGGAATTCTTTTAAACGCGGGTCAAGCATGGCCAGCAGGTCGCCCTTACGTTTCTGGCCTTCGTTACAAATATATTTGAACGATTCAGAAGGATACGTACAATGCATGATCACCATCGTTAGTCCCGGACTTAACCGGCCTATGCTTTCGATATAATGGTCTGTATACCATTTCTGTATCTCAGCATCGGTTTTATGCTCAATGCCGGGCATCTGCCAGTCGTAGCTTGAATTGTGCAGATCGTCCAGCACAGGCAAACCGTTTTTCCATAACATTGCGCCTATATCCTTAGCCTTTGCCAGTTCAGCGGGATCAGGTATTTGCATCCCTTCCTTATATTTGCCTTGCTGCTTTAGCTGTGCTATGGTAGCCGCTTTTGCTTCGGCGCGGTAAAACAGGTCGTCACCACCCGGAAACATCACCGGTATCTGTTTTTCAATTCCAAGCTTCAGGTACTTTTCCAGGTAACCTTCCTTTGCAAATAAAGTACCCATATGCGAGTCGAGGTGCGTAGGTTTAAATCCCATGCTCAGGGCGCGGTCAAGCTGCGCACGGATCTCCTTATCAACTTCATCCGGTGTTGCGTTAAAATAAACCCCGGCGACCGTTGAGTATAAACAGCCTTGTTTATCTGTCAAGCCGGGGACATTAGCTTTGCCTGCCACCGGACCCCAGCGATAATTCTTCCATTCAGAAGTAAGTGTTAAATGCAAGCCGGCATCTAAATCAGGATGGTCTTTAATATACTGCACCATTTCCGGAACCCATGGACAAGGCATCATCACACTCGTCGAAGTAGCAACACCTTGACCGGTTGCCTTTTCAATTCCCTCGTCCGAATCATGCGACATGCCACCGTCGTCAACATGCAATATCAAAACCTTGGCGCCTTTGGGCCAGCCGAGCTTTTCGGCATAAGTTTGGGTTTCCTGGGCGAACACATAAGCAGTTATTGCCGCCAGGCAAAACGTGAGGAAAAGTTTTTTCATAATGGTTTATTGGCTGGCAATAAATATACCCCTTTGAGGGCAATTATCTAATAGCCGGATTGAACGTTATGTAAATACACCTCAAATTTCTTTAGCTTTATGCCCGTACATGGGCAAACTGCATTTCAATAATAAATGGGTATTGGTTACCGGTGCCTCTGCTGGTCTTGGTGAAGAAATAGCAAAGCAACTGGCCTTTCGCCATAAGGCTAATCTTATTTTACTTGCCCGCAGGAAAGAAAAGCTCGAAAAGCTAAAAGAGGAGATCGAAAAGCAAACGAATGTGCAGGTGAAAGTTGTGGTAGCTGATCTTTCTAAACTGGATGAGGTTGATAAAGCACTGGATACAATATTAAAAGAAGGTCAGCTTTACGGTGCCGTTTTAAATGCAGGCATTACTTATTTTGGCAGGCACAAAGAATTACCCTGGACCAATTTTGAAACCATGCTGCAAACCAATGTGGTGAGTGTGACACGCATGACGAATCGTTTGGTCGATCATTTTGAGTCTACTGGTAATGAGGGTGGTCTGTTGATCGTGTCGAGCATGGCGGCGATATTTCCTGTGCCCTACCAGGCTGCTTATTCAGGTACTAAATCATTTATTCTCAGCTTCGCTACCGCACTTACCCAGGAACTGAGCAACTCCAAATTTTCTATTTCAGTTTATGCTCCGGGTGGTATTGTAAGCGAAATGACCGCCGGTGAAAAATTCAACGACCTGCGGGGCTGGCTGATGCCTGTTGACAAAGCAGCCCGGGAAGCTATTCGCGGTTTCATGAACCGGAAGCTGATCCATATCCCTGGTTTCACTAACCGTATGGGTAGCGTATTAATGAAATTTATGCCGAAGAAATTTATTATGAGTAGATTAAGCAGCGTGTACAGGAAGTCGTTATTTAAGGTTGAAAAGAAGAGTTCAGGTCAATAAGCTATGTGCTGTAGATAGACAGGGTTCGGCATAATCAATTAGTCCTCCTGCTACCAATTTTTCTAACTCATCGCGTATCGGTTTATAGTCTTTTTTTGCAGGAACTTCCAATACAAAATATTGTTTATTAACGCCTTCTGATAAACAACCCATACTTGCAAAAACTTCTCTGATCTTGCTTATTTCAGCATCATCTGTCATCAAAACAACCTGTATTATAGAATTACCTGAATGCTCTACTGTGCTTCGGTAAACTAACATTTGTTCCAAGTCATCATATTCGGCGAAAACAATATCATCAGAAGCTACAAGCGGCCCATAAAATGGAATATTGTCTATTTTGTAAAGTCCTCTTTTCTCATCAACTATGATCGCCCACAGCGTCTCCACTGTCTCTTCTTCCAAAACATCGCTGTAGTATCGAAAAAGTACTTTTACATGTTTATTATCGTCTTCCATTAATGTGAATATATGATTTATACCATTTGGTTAAGAAATTTAAAAATCTCTTACCGCATAGCTAACATCTAACGCCTATTCTTGTTACTTTTGAAACTGATGCTTACCATTACTACCCATACCCTTGAAAAACTGGAAACCTTGCTCCGCACGGCCGGATATAAGGTAAGGTACGAGAAAGGGAATTTTAAGACAGGGGCCTGTATGCTGCTTAGCAGTAAGGTTGTGGTGATCAATAAGTTTTCGAACCTTGAGAGCAAAATAAACGCTATGGCCGAATTGATACGCGAACTGGAGTTCGATCTCAATTTGCTCGACGAAAAACAAGTAGCTTATTTACAACAGATCAAACAAACCAGGCTTCAGTTGTGACTGTAACTTTTTTAGGAACCGGAACTTCACAGGGTGTACCTGTAATAGCCTGCAACTGCGAGGTCTGCACTTCAACAGATCCGCGGGATAAGCGTTTACGGTCTTCAATCCTTATTGAAGGTGAAGGAAAAGTTATTGTGATTGATTCAGGGCCTGATTTCCGTTATCAGATGCTTAGGGCAAAAGTAAAGCATCTTGATGCCATTGTTTTTACACATGAGCATAAGGATCATATTGCCGGCATGGACGACATACGCGCCTTTAATTACCGGCAGGAGTCGGCAATTGATATTTATGCTACTATCCGCGTGCAGGAAGCGCTCAAACGCGAATTCTCTTATGTTTTCGCCGAAATGAAATACCCCGGCATACCCGAAGTGAAACTGCACACCATTGGCCTGGACCCTTTTATGATCGGCAACCTGCAATTCAGGCCTATCGAGGTGATGCATTACAAATTGCCCGTTTTGGGTTTCCGCATAGGCGATTTCACCTATATTACTGACGCCAAAACCATATCGGAGCACGAAAAACAAAAGATAAAAGGCACTAAGACACTGGTTATTAACGCCCTGCAAATAGAAAAGCATATTTCCCATTTTACCTTTGTAGAGGCAATAGCCTTAGCGGAAGAAATAGGCGCTGAAAGGACTTATTTTACCCACATCAGTCACCGGCTGGGGCGGCATGAATCAACGCTAAATTTACTGCCTAAAAACATTACCCTCTCTTACGATGGCCTTGTGCTGGAAGTGTAATTATTTAGCCTCGTCGGCCTTCAATACGCTCATTGTAGTATCCAGGGTAAACACCGTCTGGTGATTAACCACAGTGCCTGCGCTATTCTTTGCTTTGTACTGATGGGTGATCAGGTAGCCCATAAAACTTGGTTTATAGGTTGATTTAAGGCTATCCATTTTCTTTACACCCAACTGGTATATCTTATCATAAAAGCCTGATTTCAATCTTTTATGATATAACACGGCACTGTCGCGCTGGTCGTTCTTTTCCTTTGACCGGCCGATCCAATTTGAATAGGTATAATAATTATCATCGTTTTTATACGACGAATAATTCTTTTCCAGTTTGCTGAAACTTCCGGGTTGGTAGGAGGCGGGGTTATCGAGGTGCGTTTTAAGATAGGCCTGCACACTATCGGCAGCCCTCTCGCCTGGTGTTGCAGCCTTTTTAGGCGAATGTTTACATGAAGCAAGCAGCATAGCTGCCGCAAGTATGTAGATAAAGGTTCTCATTCTAGCATAATTTAGGTTAATAGTTAATTGACTTCTAAGTAAATATACTTAAAATGCTGAATGTCAATGATTGTTTAAACAATTGTGAGTTCCTCTGCGCTGCCTTCACAGCTTAACAAAGCTTATCCTGTCAATACTGGCTTTGCAGCGGTTATGGCTGCCTTTATTATGCAGATCTATTTTACCGCGGATAGTAATTGATCGGTTACTGATCACAGTAAACCCGCTTCCATCATATTCAAACAAACCCTGGTGGGTACCGGTAAGATATAACGGGCAATCCTGGCTAAAATTTACCCAAAGACCGTTTTTGTCAGATCTGTCTGAAAACAAACTATCGCTATATAAAGCGGATAGCTCTTTGTCTTCGACATACCTGCCTGATACCTCTACATATTGCTGATCATACGCGTCAATACTGTCCATCAAGTGATGGAACGTGATGTGTTTAAAACTGATGCCATCATTGCAGGAGCTTTTATAGATCTTACTGCCGCTGTTACATGATTGCACGGCAATAGAAAGACAAGCTGCCAGAAGACAGGCAGGCAAGTAATTTTTATTTTGTTGTGGTTGGGGTAAGGCCATAACAAATGCTTTAGCAGATGTACAAATTTACTGTGAATTGAATTCATTTGTCTGACAGTAAACCAAATAAATAGTTTAATGCTAACAGGTTTGTTACATAAGCTGCCAGGAAATAGCTGGATAATTTATAAAATAGCCTGTCAAACAGGTATTATTGCATATACTCT
>JBQCEA010000759.1:0-6720 GCA_051960695.1 Mucilaginibacter sp.
GTAAATTGCGCGATTGCAAGCTGCATTTTGATGATACACACGAGCGTCGACAGGACACTACTTTATTCATCACCGAGGGCGACTCTGCAAGTGGCTCTATTACCAAATCACGCGACGTAATGACGCAGGCAGTGTTCAGTTTAAAGGGTAAGCCGTTGAACTGTTTCGGCCTCACCAAAAAGGTGGTTTATGAGAACGAGGAGTTCAACCTGTTGCAGCATGCATTGAATATTGAGGATGGGTTGGATGGCCTGCGTTATAACAATATCGTGATCGCTACCGATGCTGATGTTGACGGTATGCACATCCGCTTGCTGATGATGACCTTCTTCCTGCAATTCTTCCCTGACCTGGTAAAGGCTGGACATGTATCTATCCTGCAAACGCCGCTATTCCGCGTACGTAACAAGAAAGAAACGATCTATTGCTATAGTGATGAAGAACGCCGGAATGCCATTGCTAAGTTAGGTTCGAAGCCTGAGATCACCCGATTTAAAGGCTTGGGTGAAATATCGCCGGAAGAATTTGGCTTGTTCATTGGTAAGGATATGCATCTTGACCCGGTGATCCTGAAAGATGCTAATATCAAGGGTTTGCTGGAATACTTCATGGGTAAAAATACGCCCGACCGCCAGCAGCATATCATTCGTGAGTTACGCGTTGAAAAGGATGATGAAAGCATTAACCCGACGATCACTGCGGCTGAAGACGAATCGAATGAATTGCCTGTTGCTGTATAGATATAAATTAAGACTTACGAAGTTTCAAAGACTTCGTAAGTCTTTCCTCTTGCAATTTTTTCGCTATAAAGTACAGCTTGCCTGATAAAATACTTATCTTGTTGACCCTGTTTTAACACACTCTATTGTTCAAGCAGATTTGTAATGAAAGATCACGAGATAAAAATAAATTTCAGGGAGTACGATTCTGTTGATGAGTTGAACAACGATGATAAAATACTTTGCGCCGAAGCCGTAAAGGCGCTTAAAACATCTTATTCGCCATATTCAAAATTCAGGGTTGGAGTAGCCATGCGTTTACAAAGCGGTAAAATACTGCATGCCAGTAACCAGGAAAATGTGGCATATCCATCGGGCCTGTGCGCCGAGCGCGTGGCGTTGTTTCATTGGGGGGCCAATCACCCTGATGATCCTATTGAAAGCATGGCGATCACTGCCCATTCAGACCAGTTCGAATTGACCAAGCCTGTTACTTCATGCGGTGCATGTTTGCAGGTTTTAGCAGAGTGCGAGAAAAAACAAAACAAATCCATCAAATTACTTTTATATTGCCAGAACGGGCCCATATGGGTAGCGACAGGGGTGGAGAGTTTTCTGCCATTCTTATTTTTTGAAGACAGGTTAAATCATCAGCAATGAAAATAAAGCTTCTATTACTTTTTCTTTTAACAGGGTTCAGCGTAAAATCTTTTGCGCAAAGCGGTTTTCCGTTTGATAATGAGATACGTGATTTTAAACATCAGGATAGTCTCAATTTTCCGAAACCAAATGGTATATTGTTTATAGGTAGCTCGTCCATTCGTAAATGGACTGATCTGCAGCAGCGTTTTCCGGATAAAAATATTATCAGGCGTGGTGTAGGCGGCTGCGAGATCTCGCAGGTAGTAAAGTACTACACACCTTATATTCTCTTCCCATATCATCCTTCTAAAATATTTATTTACGCAGGAGAAAATGATATTGCCGCAGGCGAAAGCGCTGATTCCGTATTTGCAAACCTCAAGGTTTTGTGGACAATGATCCATTGCAAGCTGCCCAATGCGAGGATATATTATTTATCCATCAAGCCGAGCCCAAGCCGGGCAAAGTTCCTGCCTGAAGTGATCAAAGCCAATAGAATGATCAGCGATTATTTGAGGAATAAAGCCAAGTCCAGGTTCCTGGATATGAATACGGTGTTGTATAAACCGGGAACAACTGACCCGGATACTTCGCTTTTTGAAAGTGATATGCTGCACTTGAATAGTAAAGGGTACGACCGCTGGCAAAAAGTTCTGGAACCGTATGTAAAATAAAGAAGGCCCCTATTGGGGCCTTCTCCGCTAAACAAACAATAAACCACCTATTTATTTAAATGAGGTCTGCACCTTCGTAATCTTCCATCCGCTGCCTGCGCGTTCGGCAGTTATTACATCTGTACGGGTAAAGCCATCATATTGCATATCTACCTTTTTTACAAATTTGTCGTCAGTATCCATCATAACTGATTCAGAGCATTTGCAATTCTGTTCAACATTGGCGTTGTTTTTTAAGTAGTCAACCATCTGGATCTTGTTCAAGGTATTTACCCTGTCTCCACGAATGGTATTGAACTGTGCATCCTCGTCTATTGCATCGTCAAGGCCATTTACTTTACCGTGTACCACCGCATTCAGATATGTATTGATAGCATCGTCTTTAGTGTTGTTATAAAGTTTTCCAGTTGCATTAGCGGCGCCGCAGATCACGATCATTGCCAGGCCCACCATCATAATTCTAAGTGTTTTCATGATATTCTTTAATTAAGGTTAAAATTTGAATTCTGTCTATTAGATGCTATCAAACCCGCATATGTGACAGAAAAAAATGTGCAAATAGCACCATTTAACAATCTTTGACATTTGGCATTTAACATTTGCCATAATCCTTTAATTTGGTGCTATGGTTGAATTCACAACGATGATGCTGCAGTTTGCTGAGCAAGGTGAGAAGACAGGCTGGACCTATATTGAGATACCTGCGGACATAGCGCAGCAAATGAAACCGGGCAATAAAAAGTCTTTTAGGGTAAGGGGTATGCTGGATGCTTTGCCTGTTCGCGGCTTGGCACTGATGCCTATGGGTGAAGGCAACTTTATTATGGCGCTGAAAGCCGATGTACGCAAAGGCATCCACAAAAATGCCGGGGCAATGTTGCATGTGAAACTGGAAGCTGATGATGACTTTAAAGTTGAAATGCCTGCTGACCTACAGGAGTGCCTTGACTTTGAACCCGAAGCCTATGATTTTTTCAATAGTTTAGCAAAATCACACCGCGAATATTTTATTAAATGGATAGACAGTGCTAAAACCGCTGAGACGCGTGCTAAACGTATTGTAAACACGGTGAATGCTATGCTGAGAAAATGGCCTTATAACGTGATGATAAGGGAAATGAGAAAGGAAAAAGGGTAACTTTTTTGATAGGATATATTTACATACCTATTGATTTAGTTATCTTGCATTTGCCGATTATCTTAACCTGTAAACCTGATGAAAGATCTGAAAAGAAGAAAATTCATTAAAAATACGCTGATCTCCGGAGCAGTTGCTGCTTTATCTCCTCAAATTTTATTAGCAAAAGATAGTGAACAACCCGTTCAAACGGAGTGGCCTTTATCGCCCGCGGCAAAAAAGGTAATTGTGGCTGGAGCAGGCATCACCGGGCTCTGCTGTGCTTATGAGCTGATGAAAAGTGGTCATGATGTAGTGGTGCTGGAAGCAAACGGGCGTTACGGCGGCCATGTATTTACAGGACGCGACGGTTTATCAGATGGTTTATATGCTGATTTCGGCGCCGACCATATTACCAAACCAGGCTATGAGAAGTTTTTCGAATATGTGAGGGAGTTTGATCTTACAGTTATTCCATATCCAAATGCCGAAGGCTCAACGGCGGCTTATGACAAGGATGCCATGCAGATGATAGGCGGTAAATTTTATACCGCTGAGCAGATGAAAGACCCGGCTGTGCTTACCAAATTTGGCTTCAGCGAAAAGGAAGTGAAATTTCTGTCGCAAAACCCGATGTATGAGTTAAGCCGATTTTACGTAAAGCCTTATCTCAGCAAATTTACCGATCCTTATCAGCCTTTCGGGGTGGGATATGACGACCTCGATAAGATCCCTATTTCCGATATATTCAAGAAAGAAGGCGCATCGGAAGCCGCTCTTAAATTTCTTGGCGGAAAGCACACATCTGCATTATACTATTTATGGCGAATGGCGATCATGGACTTCAGGGGCATACCTGCATCTGAAGGAGAAACATTTCACCTGAAAGATGGCAACGAAGAATTGCCGATGGCATTTGCCAAACGCCTGGGCGACCGTGTAAAACTGAACCATCCCATCAGCGCCATTAAACGCGATAGCACCAGCGTAACAGTTACTTATAAACCTTATGGGGCAGATACTGAAAAAGAAATGACTGCCGATGTGCTGGTCAATTGCATCACCTTGTCGGTATTCAGGAATATTCCGGTTACGCCTGCTTTATCTCCCGAAAAGCAATATGTGGTGGATAATCTGGGCTATTCGTCACATCCTTTTTACGTATTCGAGGCAAGCTCAAAATTCTGGCTGGATGATGGCCTGAAAAGCATCAATATGGAATTTGAACATCCTGATATTTCTTCTATATGGGAAGAGACTAATAGGGTAGACTCTAAACGTATTATCCTGAAAGCTTTTGGACCGGGTGGTTTATCGCCTCTTCGTGTTCTGGCTGCCTTTAGGGAAGTATATCCCGGCAAGCACGACACGATTGAACAGGCCCTTACCGTTGACTGGACGCGTGATAAATTTGCTCCAGCCTGCGAGATGGAACCCTTCCCGATAGGCGATATGCACAAATTCTGGCCGCAGATCATGCAGCCTGACGGCCGGATATATTTTGCCGGTACTTACGCTGATAATATGAGTCGCGGCATGGAATCATGTATCCGCTCAGCACAGCGCGTTGCAAAAGAAATAGATAAACTTTGATCTTACCGATATGAAAAAAGGGCTTTTTTACCTGGGTGTGTTCAGCACTTTAATGTTATGCGTTCTTGTAAATTTTGCGGGTTCTCCGGCCAAAAAAACGCAGCAGGAAAACCAGCCCCCGGTTGTCAAGATCGTCAACCCTAAAAACAATAGTTCTTTTGATTGGGATACACCCATTAGTTATTCCATCACGGTATCAGACAAAGAAGACGGCGAATCGAAATTTAATGAGATCAATGCAAAAGAAGTGCTGCTTGAAGTAAAATATGCAGGTAATAAACCGGCAGCAATGAGCAAGAATATACAACCTGAAGAGCCCGGCCTGGCATTAATGCGCACATCAAACTGTTTCAACTGCCATAATTTTAATAGTAAATCGCTTGGGCCGTCATTTAATGATGTATGTAAGAAATATCCGGTTACCAAAGCCAATATTGATACCATGGTAAAACGTATTAAAGAAGGCTCATCGGGTCATTGGGAGGGGAGGGAAAAAATGCCTTCGCATCCTGAATTAACAGTAAACGAAATCAAAAGCACTGTACAGTGGATATTGAAACATGCGGCCGATCCTAACGAGAGTTACTATATCGGTACTGAAGGCGTTTTTCGTATCAAACAAACTAAGCTAAATCAAAAAGGTACTTATATCCTGACGGCAAGCTATACCGATCACGGTTTAAAAAATGTACCCGGTAAACGGTTGGTAGGTAGAGATGTTATTACAATACAGTCCAAATAGAGAGTAACCCGGTTACTTAAATAAGTATTGGTTATCACGTCTATCTTTAATAGATTTGATGTTCAATCGAATCAACCTCAATTAATATTATGAAAAAACTAATCTCTGCCACCTGCCTGGCCTTTGCAGCAACGGGCATGTGTATGATGAATAAGGCCGACGCGCAAAGTAAACCGTTTTCAGTCAAGAACAAGTCTGTTAAGGTTTATGTCACCGAAAAAGGTACGGATAAGCGCCTTTCGGAAGCAGGAACCGTTACTTTCTCACCAAAGCCACAGCCGGTTGAAACCGAAGTTGCTGTTTTTGTCGACCCATCAAAAACTTTCCAAACTATGCTGGGCATTGGCGGCGCCCTTACCGATGCTTCAGCCGAAACTTTCTATAAACTACCGAAGGAACAACAAAGAGAGTTTCTAACTGCCTACTATGATAAGACCAAAGGTATAGGTTATACTTTTGGTCGTACCAATATCCAAAGCTGCGATTTTTCGAGTGATAGCTATAGTTATGTAAAAGAAGGTGACAAAGACCTTAAAACCTTTAATATCAGTCACGATAAAAAATATCGTATTCCTTTTATTAAAGAAGTAATTGCAGCCGCGGGCGGTAAGCTGAATTTATTTGTGAGTCCCTGGAGCCCGCCTGCCTTTATGAAAACTACTGATAATGTGCTGCATGGCGGTAAACTGAAAATAGAGTACGATCAGAGCTGGGCCAACTTTTATGTGAAATTTATTCACGCTTATGAGAAGGAAGGCATTCCTGTATGGGGTTTAACCGTACAGAACGAACCTATGGCTACACAAACCTGGGAATCATGCCTGTATACTGCCGAAGAACAGCGCGATTTCGTGAAAAACTATCTCGGTCCAACATTGCAAAGATCGGGCATGGCAAGCAAAAAGTTAATTGTTTGGGACCATAACCGCGACCTGATGTATCAGCAGGCAAGCACTATTCTGGAAGATCCTGCCGCTGCAAAATATATCTGGGGCGTTGGATACCACTGGTATGAGACCTGGACCGGTGCAGGTATGAATTTTGAGAATGAGCGCCTGGTTCATCAAACTTTCCCCGCCAAAAATTTAATATTTACTGAGGGTTGTGCCGAGCGTTTTGATGCAAATAAGATAAATGACTGGGGCCTGGGCGAGAAATATGGTTATTCAATGATCAATGATTTTAATGCCGGAACCGTAGCATGGACCGACTGGAACGTGTTATTGGATGAGC
>JBQCEA010000760.1:0-12420 GCA_051960695.1 Mucilaginibacter sp.
TTCTGGTCAAGGAAAAGTTGCTTGTCGGAGTAACGCCGCATAGATTTTAAAGTTTTGAATAAGTAAAATTATGACCCATCGGTTTATTGTGCGTTTTCAATCCCTTGAAGCGTTATTTACTAATCCAATAAAGAAACTGAAAATGGAATAAAAGTGATTGGCCATTTACAGCGGTTTTATAATCGACCAAAAAAAATTCACCTATTGCGATACATTATATAAACAATTACTTTTGCACCGTTGTAAATAAGTATAACCATGGCACATCACGCAAAAGAAGAAGAAAAAAGTTACGATTATCTATATTACCTGGTAGCATTAGTTTGCGGCCTTTTCACAGGTGCTGTTCTTGATAAAGGCATTACCTGGGTAATAGTTGGCGGTGTATTGGGCTTATTATCAGCAGCATTATACCTAAAAGTGTTTGTTAGGGGCCGTGAAGAACGCTGATCCCGATCTGCCCTCATTCATAAAAAGCTGGAACCAGTTTTACGGTATTGTTATCGTATGGCTGGTTTTTTTAATTTTTATATTTTGGCTCATCACTTTGTCATTTAGGTAGACTTTAATTATAAATTCATCTAAATTGCCAAAAAACTGCTGATATTACAGTCAGCTTTCAGCCTTTCCCTTTAGATGAGCTTAACCGACTGGATAGTTTTAGGTGTTACCCTGCTTACCATTGTTATTTATGGTATTTGGAAAAGCGGCCGCCAGCGTGACATCGACCAGTTTCTTGTCGGCGGGCGTTCCATGCCCTGGTACACCGTTGGGCTTTCGGTTATGGCCACACAAGCCAGCGCCATCACCTTTCTTTCGGCACCCGGCCAGGCCTATTCAGACGGGATGCGATTTGTGCAGTTCTATTTCGGCCTGCCTTTAGCTACTATTGTATTGTGCACCACGTTTGTGCCTATGTTCAGCAAGCTCAAGGTTTATACAGCTTATGAGTTTTTGGAACAGCGCTTTGACCTGAAAACCCGCGCATTAACCGCCTTTTTGTTTCTTATACAAAGGGGTTTGTCAACGGGGATAACCATTTATGCGCCGTCCATTATCATGTCAACTATTCTCGGTATCAATACGGTTTATACTACGCTTTTTATTGGCGGCCTCGTTATATTTTATACTGTTTACGGCGGTACAAAGGCGGTTTCCTATACACAATTGCTGCAAATGAGCATCATTTTTTCAGGTATGTTCCTGGCGGCTGTTGTAGTGGTAATGCTGCTTCCGCAAGGAGTGGGTTTTACCAAGGCACTAAACCTGGCCGGTAAGTTGGGTCGCATGAATGTGATCGACTGGAAATTTGATTTAAATAACCGGTATACCGTTTGGAGCGGCATCCTTGGTGGATTTTTCCTGCAGCTGTCATACTTTGGAACAGATCAAAGCCAGGTCGGTCGTTACCTTACCGGAAGTTCTGTTGGCCAAAGCCGGCTTGGATTGATCATGAACGGCTTGATCAAAGTACCGATGCAGTTTTTGATATTATTGATCGGTGTACTGGTTTTTGCATTTTATCAATTTAACCAACCGCCGCTGTTCTTTAACCGTTACGAGGTACAGCAGATACAGCAAAGCAAATACAACGCCGAATACAGCGGATTGGAAAAGCAATATGCGACAGCATTTCAGCATAAAAAAATGACCGCTGAGAATTATGCCAATGCCATTGATAGTAAAGACAAGAGCCAGATCGATGCAGCATCCGCCGCATTTAAAAAGGCTAACGAGCAACAAACGGCTATCCGGAAAAATGCGATAGCGCTTATTAAAAAGAATGACAGCAGAACAGATGCAACCAATGATACCAATTATGTTTTCCTCACTTTCGTTACTCATTACTTACCGCGTGGATTGATAGGCTTACTCATTGCCATTGTCTTTTTGGCTTCAATGGGATCAACGGCGAGTGCATTAAACTCGTTAGCATCTACCACGGTTGTAGATATTTACAAGCGTATCATCAATCCTAAGGCATCGCAAGAAAGATATTTGGTTGCGTCGAGAATGGCAACTGTTTTCTGGGGATTAGTGTGTATTGGTATGGCACTTTACGCAGGCAAAATGGGAAATTTGCTTGAAGCAGTTAACGAGCTCGGTTCATACATATATGGTACAATACTCGGCGTATTTGTGGTGGCATTTTTCTTTAAGAAGATCAGAGGGACATCCGTGTTTATTGCCGCAGTAATAACAGAAATTACGATCTGTGCCCTGGGTTATTTTAATGCGATAGCCTATCTATGGCTGAATGCAATTGGCTGCATTTTGGTGATCCTAATTGCCTGGTTGATTAACGTGATACTTCCCCGAAAAACCTACCCGGCTGCCAAAAATTAATATTATTTAGGGCTGTACATTGCAGCAAAGTGTACAATTGTTGAAAGACGTTAATAAATACTATCTATTTATTTTTATATTCATGTAGCCGTTCCATCGCATTTACTATGAAGATACACTATAAAAAAGCCCTGGTTAAAACGCTGAAAATTACCGGAATTACAATAGGAGGCATTCTTTTGCTTATGTTCCTGTTGCCCATACTTTTTCCGAAAACCATCACCAAAAAGATAAAGGAACTTACTAACAATAGCCTCAACGGGCAGCTGAATTTCTCGGGAACAAGCCTTTCATTCTTCAAACGCTTTCCGGAATTAACGCTGACTTTGGAAGATTTTTCGCTTAAAGGCAGCGCACCCTTTCAGCAGGATACATTGGTAGCCGCAAAGGATATTTCATTCGCTGTTGACCTCACATCATTACTTCGTTCCAAAATCAAGATCAGTAAAGTGTATTTAAGCCAGGCATTTATCAATATTGAAGTTGATAGCGCCGGTCATGCTAATTACAACGTCTACAAATCCCAGTCGCAAGCGAAAAAGTCGCAGGCCGATACCGCAAGCGCGTCCTTAGGTATTGATCAGATCATTGTAGAAAAGAGTCACCTGGTTTATGATGATGCATCCATCCCGATGCTTATAGATGCACGCGGATTTAATTACAATGGCAGCGGCGATCTGACCAAAGATGTGTTCGACCTGCAATCGCACCTCGAAGTGGAGTCGGCAGATTTTATATACAATAAGCAGAATTACGTAAACAACAAGCATATCAATGCTGACCTGGTAACTACCATCAATACCAAATCGCTTGCTTTTGGCTTTCAGAAAAATAACCTGATGATCAATAAGCTGCCGGTGGAATTCAAAGGCAGATTTGGTTTCCTGAAAGATGGTTATGATATGGACTTCAGGTTTACCTCGCGCCAAAGCGATCTGAGCGATATTTTTACCGCCCTACCACCCGAGTATGTGAAATGGGTACAAAACACCGACCTTGATGGCACCGGCGTAATACAGATGGCACTGACTGGTAAATACATTGCATCAAAAAATATAGAGCCGGATTTGACCTTCAATATGAAAGTGCGGAACGGTTATGTCTCCAACGATAAAACGCCGTCGCCAGTGCGGGACCTGTACATGGACATGAACGCCAGTATCCCCAACCTCGACCCGGACAGCCTGGTGTTTAACCTCGATTCGCTGCATTTCAGGATCGATAAAGATTATTTCAACTGTAAGTTTAACCTGAATGGCTTAAAGACCCCGCAAATATTTGCGCGGGTAAATACCGAGATCGATCTGGCTAAATGGAACAGGGCTTTTGGTGTAAAATCTGTCGACCTAAAGGGCCGTTATTCGTTACATCTTTTAGCACAGGGCAAATATGCCACCGGGTTGCAAAAGCGCGGGTTAAGGCATGTGGACGCAGTAGTTACGAGCATCCCCAAATTTTCACTCAAGTCCTCATTCCGCGATGGCTATATTAAGTACGCCAAAGTACCCGAAGCAGTAAAGAATATCAGCTTTGATCTCAATGCCTCAAGTCCGGATAATAATGTGAAGCATTTTACCATGCAGCTGGCAAACCTAAATGCCAATGCACTGAACAATTACCTGAAAGGTTATTTCAACCTGAGTAATATGTCAGGCCTGGCAATGGATGGCGCTTTACAATCTAAATTCCACCTGGACGACATTAAAAAGATATACCCCGTTAAAGGCATGGACCTGCGCGGCGACCTGAGTTTTGATGTACAAACCAAAGGCAGGTATATTCCGGCACGTAAAATATACCCGGTCACTAAAGCAGAAATAGATCTGCAAAATGGGTACATACAAACCAAATATTACCCTCACCCCGTGCAAGACCTGCAGATTAGCGCAAACATTGAGAATACCACAGGCTCTATGAGCGGATTACGAGTTAATATCAAACCCATCTCGTTAAAGTTTGAAGGGCAGCCATTCATGATCAGGGCCGATCTGCGGAATTTTGCCAATTTGCAATATAACATCAGATCACAGGGTACGCTGAACATAGGCCGCATATATCAAGTGTTTGCAGTAAAGGGCTATAATGTAAAAGGGTTTATCGCTACCAATTTCACGCTGAAAGGCAAGCAAAGTGATGCCGTTGCAAGGCGATATGACAAATTGTATAACTCCGGAACAATGCGTGTAAAAGATCTGACCTTAACATCGGACTTATTCCCCAAACCATTTGTGATCAAAAGCGGACTGTTCAGTTTTAATCAGGATAAGTTAAAGTTTGATGCTTTTACAGCAACTTATGGCCGGTCGGTTATGGTAATGAATGGGAACATGTCGAATGTGATCGATTATGCATTAAAGCCCAATGCTCCATTGAAAGGAAATTTCAATCTCAGCAGCGACCTGATCGTAGCGGATGATTTTATGGCTTTTGCTGATGGCCAGTCTGCAACCACAGCCAAACCTGTGCCGCAAAAAACTGTCGCAGCACCATCGGGTGTAATACTAGTACCCAAAAATCTTGACCTCAACTTTACTGCCAATGTAAAGCATCTGGTATATAACGGACTGAACATTGATAGTGTAAAAGGCCAGATGATCATCAACAACGGCCAGATACAATTAAAGCAAACGGGCTTTACCATCATCAATGCCCCGGTTGTAATGGATGCTACATATGGCAGTGTTACGCCGCAAAAGGCTTATTTTGACTACCACATCAACGCTCAGAATTTTGACATTCAAAAAGCTTATAACCAGATCAAATTATTTCATGATATGGCGTCGTCGGCCAAAAATGCAGCGGGCATCGTTTCGCTGGATTATAAATTAGCGGGCAAGCTGAACAGCAACATGCAGCCTGTGTACCCATCACTTAAAGGAGGAGGCGTACTGTCTGTAAAGAGTGTAAAAATCAAAGGCTTCAAGTTGCTTGGTGCTGTAGGCAAAGAAACCGGGCATGACAGTATTGGCAAACCGGCTGATGTTTCTAAAGTCGACATTAAATCTACCATAGCCAATAATATTATCACTATCGAAAGAACCAAAATGCGCCTGGCGGGTTTCAGGCCAAGGTTTGAAGGGCAGGTAAGCTTCAATGGCGATCTGAACCTGAAATTCAGATTAGGGCTGCCGCCTTTTGGTATATTCGGTATCCCGATGACGATAACCGGCACGCAAAACAAGCCGGTCATCCATTTGAACAATGGCAAAAAGGAAGATGAATTAAAAGAAGAAGCTGATAATAGCGATTAACGTCGTTTTATGCATTGTTTTTAATTTGATATTTTCTAATTAACACATTTCAGGCTTTAAATTTCTAAATTGCTGTTTAATGTTCGCTGCAAGAGAAGAGATTTTAAAAGCCCTTGATACTCCCAACAAAACATGGGATATTGTTGTGGTTGGCGGCGGTGCTACAGGTTTGGGTACGGCTTTGGATGCTGCCTCACGCGGCTATCAGACATTATTATTGGAACAAGCTGATTTCGCCAAGGGGACATCAAGCCGAAGTACCAAGCTGGTGCATGGCGGGGTACGTTATCTTGGACAAGGGAATATCGGACTTGTGCGGGAAGCTCTGTATGAAAGAGGGCTTCTGTTAAAAAATGCTCCTCACCTTGTCAAAAACCTTCCCTTTATCATACCAAATTATAGTTTATGGGACAGGGTCGTCTACGGCTTAGGTTTAGCTATGTACGATCTGTTATCAGGCAAGTTAAGCTTTGGCAAAACCAAACATATCAGTAAAAAGCAAGTGCTTGACCGATTATCCGGTATTGAACCCAAGGGCTTAAAAGGTGGCATCGCCTACCATGATGGCCAGTTTGATGATGCACGGCTGGCTATTAACCTGGCGCAAACTTGCCTGGAGCAAGGCGCTACAGTGCTTAATTATTTTCGTGTTACCGGGTTGCTGAAAGATCAGGACGGTAAAATATCAGGTATTACGGCGACAGATGCAGAAACGGGCAAAAAATACCAGATCAAAGCTAAAGCGGTTGTCAATGCAACAGGTGTTTTTGTAGACGACCTATTGCAAATGGATAGTCCGGAGAAGAAACCAATGGTGCGGCCAAGCCAGGGTGTACATTTGATTCTCGACAGATCGTTCATGCAAAGCGAAGATGCCCTGATGATACCCAAGACCGATGATGGCCGGGTGCTGTTTGCCGTGCCCTGGCATGATAAGCTGGTGGTAGGAACAACTGATACACCGCTCAATGAATACAGCCTTGAACCTGTTGCGCTGGAGTCAGAGATCAGCTTTATTCTGAATACGGCGACCAAATACTTAAGCAAGGCACCCACACGCAAGGATGTATTAAGTGTTTTTGCAGGATTAAGGCCATTAGCTGCGCCACAAAATAACTCATCAAAAACCAAGGAAATATCACGCAGTCATAAGATCATTGTATCAGCATCGGGATTAATTACGGTAACCGGCGGCAAATGGACCACCTATCGTAAAATGGCAGAGGAAACCGTTGATGCGGCTATTCCAATAGGATGTTTGATTCCACAACCTTGCAAAACCGAAGACTTGCGTATCCATGGAAGTGCAACCGTAGCCGATCAGCACGATCATCTGTACGTTTATGGCAGCGACCGCTATAAAGTGCTTACCTTATCGAAAGAGAATAAACAATGGGTCCAAAAACTCCATCCGCGATATGATTATCTAAAGGTTGAAGTGATATGGGCTGTAAGGAATGAAATGGCACGCACGGTTGAAGATATACTTGCCCGGAGGATAAGGTTGTTATTTCTGGATGCGAAGGCCGCTATAGAAGCGGCGCCAATCACCGCCAGTTTAATAGCCGATGAGCTCGGTAAAGATGCATTATGGCAAAATGAACAGGTAACCTTATTTACCGAATTGGCAGAGAATTACTTGTTGCAGCCTTGAGGTTTATCATGTAGATTTATACACCAATTATTTCTTAAACCTGTAGATGGAACAATATATTCTGGCCCTTGACCAGGGCACAACCAGCTCGCGTGCTATCGTTTTTGACCGTAAAGGACAAATACGGTCGGTTGCTCAAAAAGAGTTTACACAGATATTTCCGCAGCCGGGTTGGGTAGAACACGATCCGAACGAGATATGGTCGTCGCAGGCAAGTGTAGCTGCCGAGGCTACGGTAAAAATGGGCATTAATGGTACTCATATTAAAGCCATTGGCATTACTAATCAGCGCGAAACCACCATTGTTTGGGACAGGAATACAGGTGAACCGGTTTACAATGCTGTTGTTTGGCAGGACAGACGCACAGCCGCTTTCTGCGATCAATTGAAAAACGATGGCTATGCTGATCTGATCCGTGAAAAAACAGGTTTGGTGATAGACGCTTATTTCTCAGGTTCAAAGATCAGGTGGATATTGGATAATGTACAAGGCGCAAGAGAAAAGGCAGAAGCCGGTGAGCTGGCTTTCGGCACCGTTGATAGCTGGCTGGTATGGAAATTCACACGTGGGAGAGTACATGCTACGGATGTAACCAATGCCGGACGCACTATGCTTTTCAATATCAGAACATTGGAGTGGGATGATGAATTACTAAAGTTGTTCGATATACCTAAAAGCATGCTACCGGAGGTGAAGCAAAGCAGCGAGCTCTACGGCGAGACGGCTACAACCATATTCGCTTCTAAAATACCAATTTCCGGCATAGCCGGTGATCAGCATGCCGCGCTCTTCGGACAAATGTGTATTGACAACGGCATGGTGAAAAATACTTACGGAACCGGGTGTTTTATGCTGATGAACATCGGCGATGAATTCATTCGATCTAAAAATAACCTGCTTACCACCATTGCCTGGAAGATCAACGGCAAAACCCATTATGCATTTGAAGGCAGTATTTTTATAGGTGGTGCAGTGGTGCAATGGCTGCGGGATGGCTTAGGTGTTATTCGGTCTTCATCCGAAGTTGAAAAACTGGCATTAAGTGTGCCGGATAATGGGGGTGTATACTTTGTACCCGCATTTGCAGGATTGGGGGCACCTTATTGGGACCCGGAAGCGCGGGGTACACTGGTTGGCCTTACACGCGGCACCACAGCCGGACATATTGCCCGGGCTGCTTTGCAATCCATCGCTTACCAAACCATGGATGTGCTGAAAGCCATGGAAGCCGACGCAGGTATGCCCATAAGTGAGCTGCGTGTTGATGGCGGCGCAACAGCTAATAATTTATTGATGCAATTCCAGGCCAATCTGCTCAATTGTAAAGTTATCCGGCCGACCATCGTGGAAACCACGGCACTTGGCGCGGCTTACCTGGCCGGACTCGCGGTTGGATATTGGGAAAGCATAGAAGAAATAAAAGGGTTATGGCAAACTGAACGGGAATTTGAACCGGTATCAGATTCGCCTGAAGTGAAAAAAAGCATAGCTGGATGGGAACGGGCGATACATGCAGCACAAGCCTGGAGTAAGCAGGAGTAAATTTTAAATGATCAAAACCTATTACAATGACACCTTTTATAGCTGAATTTTTCGGGACTATGTTGCTCATCCTTTTAGGTGACGGCGTGGTTGCCAATGTATTATTAAAAGATACCAAAGGCAATAACAGTGGTTGGATAGTAATTACTACGGCATGGGGACTGGCGGTTTTTGTTGGTGTAACAGTAGCCGGTCCGTATAGCGGTGCGCATCTTAATCCGGCCGTTACCATCGGTTTGGCTATTGCAGGTAAATTTGCCTGGGCGAGCGTAGGGTTATACATTGTTGCTCAAATGCTGGGAGCCTTTACCGGGGCTTTCCTGGTTTGGCTGATGTATTATGATCATTTTCAGAGAACCAATGTCCCCGGTTCAGTTTTAGCGGTGTTTTGTACCGGTCCGGCTGTGCGTAATTACGTTTCCAATATCGCCAGCGAGATCATCGGCGCATTTGTACTCATTTTTGTCGTTTTCTATATCACTAATGGCCAGATCATCCCCACCAAAACACCTATCGGTTTAGGCTCGGTGGGTGCATTACCGGTAGCTTTTTTGGTTTGGGTGATTGGGCTTTCACTTGGCGGGACCACGGGTTATGCTATTAATCCCGCCCGTGATCTGGGGCCGCGCGTTATGCACGCTGTATTACCCATTAAAAGCAAAGGCAGCAGTGATTGGACCTACGCCTGGATACCAGTTTTTGGGCCCCTTATAGGTGCTGTTATTGCGGCTATTATATTTCTCCTGCTATAACAACACGGCTATTTTCAATATTTGGCTACACCGTAGCAACACTGTTTTTGGTGCGTAAAACTACGCGATATATTCTGCGTATTACCTGTTATCTGTCTGAAAATAATCTTGTAAATGAGATTGTTACATTTTGTTTGAAATACTATCTTAGTTACAGCAGAAAACCTTGCCCTGTTGGTTAAGTAACCAACAAACTCTAATTTTAGTATACCTTACACATTGACGCGACCTTAAATTATGGAAACACAAACAAGAAAATCTCCTATTACAGGGAAAGAAGGGGCTGAAATTGAATTAAGCCTCGCAGCCGAATGGACACGAAACCACCGCGAACGGCATCCGCATTCCACTATTTCCCAATTTTTCGGCACCGAAATATTGCAAAAATTATTGCAGCAGCCTGATTGCCTGGGCATACGTATTTATTATAGTAACAGCCAGAAACTGAATGGCTGGCAAAAATTCATATTTTCTATATCCAATTTTTTGAATAAAACAGTAGCCGGGGCTGTTGGCGAAGACCATTTTATATTGGTTGGGGTTACTGCTGAAGGGTTTGACCAGCTACCTAATAAGGATGTTAACGTTACAACTGAATATGCAGCAGTTAGTCCGGGAAACCTTGCAGTTGCTGCGCCTCTGGCATCGGCCAGTGGAATTGTTGTTGAGCAGGCACACCCATGCCCCGGTTCGGCCGGTTGCCCCCAAAATGCATTAACAGGAAGTTGAGTTAGGTTCTGCTATGTCTATAGAATTTATACTGGAAGTTATTTCATCTTTATCCGGGCTTTTTCCTGTACTGGCCTTTTTTTATAATTACAAAAATGAAGACGGGACCTCCAGGCTGATAGCCGCATTCTTTATCATAGCAGCGTTATTTGATGCCTTGCTGTGGTTGCTGCCGGTATGGGGCGTGCGGAATAACCACCCTGCTGTGCATGTGTTCGTTATGATCAATGTTATTTTTTTCGGAGCGATCTATTATAAAGCATTCGTTATCCCGTTTCTTAAGAGACTCACGATAATTTTATCCATCATAGCGCTGATACTAACAATATATTTTACAAAAGACATTTATGACTATCCTTCCGAATCCAATACGGCATCGAGTATCGTTTTTATTGTTTTAGCGCTTATTTATTTTTATCAGCTACTGAACAGGCAGGAGTTTGTGCATATCGAAAAACAGGGCCTGTTTTGGTTCAATGCCGGGGTGCTTTTTTATTTTTCGGTCAACATATTCCTTTTCATGCTTTTTAATAAAATACCAAAGGCGCAGCAACCGTCGTTTTTTATTATTAACAGCATAACCAATATAATTGCCAATCTTTTATATACAACCGGATTACTTTGCAAACCACGACAGACATAATACCCGTTTTGATCATCGGTACCCTGGTAGTAGTTGTGCTTATTACCGGGCTGTTCTTCTTTGTGATCATTTACCAGCGTAAAATGATCAAGAACCAGGTGGAATTGCGAAGGTTGCAGGACCTTCAGCAGCAGGAATTGCTGAAGGCAGTTGTTGAAACGCAGGAAAGCGAACGAAAGCGGCTTGCAGAAGACCTGCATGACAGCGTGGGGCAGGTTCTTTCAGCCATTAAATTAAAACTCCATAGGTTGGACAAAGTAACCGTTGACGGAGGAGAGAACGGCAATATGGCCTTGCTTGCCGATACACGTAAGCTTACGGATGAATGTATACAGGAAATCCGGAACATCATACATAATGTGTTGCCGCCTGTACTGACGGACTTTGGCCTGATAGATGCCTTGCAGGCGCTGTGTACAAAAATGGACCAGGCAACAGCTATCAGGGTTGAGTTCACCCGAAAACTGGCTGATCAAAGATTTCCATCCGAGATAGAACTGACTGTTTACCGGATAGCCCAGGAGCTATTTGGTAATGCTGTTAAGCACTCGCAAGCCACATCAATACATGTAGAACTCAGCAGGCAGGGCAATGTGCTGGAGATGACTTTCAGGGACAACGGCATTGGATTTAACATGGATAATATCACACATGGTTTCTGCTTAAAAAACCTGCGGAGCCGGGTGCACCTTATAAACGGAAAGATAGATATTTATACCAAACCATTAAGCGGCACGCTAACCACCATCAATGTGCCATTAACCTGAAGGTAAATACTTTTTAATTATATTTACTTAGTTTTTAACCTATGCATTATGCCGATAAACTTAGCTATAGCCGACGACCACAAAATTTTCAGAAATGGTTTAAAAGCCACACTGGAAGATTGTCCCGATTTCAACTTACTGATAGAAGCATCTAACGGTAAGGAACTGATCGGGCAGCTATCTACCCGTGTTCCGGATGTTGTACTAATGGATATCAAGATGCCTGAAATGGATGGTATGCAAACCACAACGCATATCAGTCAGCATTTTAAGCAGGTGAAGGTTCTGGCTTTATCCATGCATAATGAGGATAAATACATTGTAGATATGATGAAGGCCGGTGCTTCGGGATATTTATTAAAGAATGCTGAACCGGAGGAGATCATTGAAGCTATACAAACGGTATATAATAAAGGCTTTTATTTCAATGAACATCTCTCTGTAACCCTTATCAAACAACTGGTTGGCCCGGGGCATTCTGCTAACTCTAATCAGCAGCAGATAGACCTTAATGATCGTGAAGTAGAGGTTTTAAAACTTGTTTGCCAGGAATACTCCAATCAGGAAATAGCCGACAAGATATTCCTGAGTGTACGCACTGTTGAAGGATACAGGGCACGCTTGTTTGAAAAAACCGGCTCGAAGAACCTGGTAGGATTGGTGATCTTCGCTATAAAGAAGGGTATCATCAGCGTGTAACTGTTTGTCATGCTGAACCTATGAAGCATCCGGCAA
>JBQCEA010000761.1:0-6250 GCA_051960695.1 Mucilaginibacter sp.
ACGGGATGTACAACAATAGCACTTTCAATGCGCTTTACTGGTATGTGCTCCGAGATCAGTTTAAATTCCAGGTCGCTGTCCTCGCGCCAAGCCATGCTGAATTGCTCATCAAAGCCCCCGGTTTTGATCAAAGCCGAACGTGTGCAGGCGCAGTTCGCTGTAATAAAATCAGCGGTCTCCAATCCAGCGGTATTTTGTTCATAGTCGGTCGGCCGTTTGCTACGCGGTACAATTACCCGCCCGGTGATTGCTTCGTCAGCAACAGGGTCCAGATTGGCCGCTATTTCGCTTAGCCAGCACGGATCAGGCAGGCAATCGTCATCAGTAAAGGCAATAATATTGCTTTTGGCATACAACCAGCCATAATTTCGTGCTGCTGCCGGCCCTTTTTTTTCAGGGAGGGATAAAAAACGTAACGAGGTTACCCTATCCCCGGCGAGGCCCGTAACTAATGATCGTGTCTCAGGGTCGGGCCCGTCGCTAACCACGATCACTTCGTATTGATGTTTATTAAATTTTTGCTTAAGCAGGGCTGCCAGACACTTCTTCAGTAAGTGAGGCCTCCTGTAAGTTGGAATGATAACCGATATTTCCATTGTTTTTTTCTATAATAAATGAACCGATGATCAATGCATCGAACGGTGAGCTCCAAAAGCATTCTATCGCATCCCGTGGGGTACAAACAATAGGTTTGCCAAGTGTATTAAATGAGGTGTTGATCAATACAGGTACCCCCGTCTTCTTGTAAAAAGCTTTAAGCAGATCATAATATGGCTTATTTTGCTGTTCGTTGACTGTTTGTATCCGGGCAGTGCCATCGGTATGCCGTACCGCAGGTATCTTATCAGCCTTATCCTCTAATACATCATACACAAACAGCATGAATGGCGAGTAAGCTGCATTTTTGAACCAGTTGCCGGCTTCTTCCTCCAATACAACAGGCGCCACCGGCCTGAAGTCTTCGCGGTCTTTTACCTCATTCAGCCGTGCCTGCATGGAAGCATTGATAGGCGATGCCAAAATAGAGCGGCCACCGAGTGCCCTTGGCCCAAACTCCATTCTGCCCTGATACCAGCCAATGATCTTATCTTCAGCCAGCAGATCGGCAGTATCTTCGGCAACATTTTCTGATCTGCGGTATGGTACTTTGCACCATTTCATAAATTTTTCTATCTCATCATCACTGTATTCAGGCCCCCAGTAGGCATGGTTCATCACAAATTGCTTTTCCGCCGGTTTACGCAGTTGGGCGTCAAGCCATAACGCCGCGCCTAACGCCGTGCCGTCGTCGCCTGATGCAGGTTGAACCCATATATTT
Source organism: Mucilaginibacter sp. (assembly GCA_051960695.1). Lineage (GTDB taxonomy): Bacteria > Bacteroidota > Bacteroidia > Sphingobacteriales > Sphingobacteriaceae > Mucilaginibacter. The sequence continues at coordinate 1,319 of JBQCEA010000761.1, forward strand.
TTAAAAGGCCCGGCATCGCGAATGCGTGCATTGGCTACGCAGTTCAGAGCTACGCCGCCAGCCATACAAAGGCTGTCCTGTTTGGTTTCACGGTGAAGCCAGTCTGCCAGTTCCAGCATGGTTTCTTCAAGCACTACCTGAAGCGAATGAGCAACATTAAAGTGGTGTTTGGTAAACTCCTGGTGCCGTAATCTTTGCGGGCCAAAACGCTCCGTAAGACGCTGATCGGTTATGGTATATTGACCGTTGCCATCCACACGGATCATCTTCCGGAAATCACTTACAAATTCCGGTTTGCCGTATGATGCAAGCGCCATTACTTTGTATTCATCTGAAGAGTGTAAAAAGCCAAGATGGGTGGTCAGTTGCTCATAAAGCAATCCCAGCGAATGCGGCATATTAACCTGGCCAATACGGTCGAGCTGGCAGCCATGCCCAATATTGTAAGTCGTAGTAGCTAATTCACCCCGGCCATCTGCCGTCAATACCGCTGCATTTTCAAACGGCGAACAATGAAAGGCGCTTGCAGCATGGGCAGTATGATGTTCGATATAATGCCATTGTTCCGGCTGGATATTGGCACCCAGGAAGCGCTTTTGCAAATGATGGGGATAGCCATCGTTCAGTTGTTCACGCGCATTAATGATGAACGATAGGAACAGTGGGTCCCATGGGTTCATCCAGCCTTCTCCGACAGATCTTTCCGGATTGTCAAAAGGGATCTCAATAGTGGGCCTCTTGCAGTATTCACCCCCTATAAGTAAATAAGGATCGAATGAATACGCAACATGGTCTACGTCGTTAATATGGATACCCGCTACGCTAAGACAATAGTCAATAGCATGGAAAGGTAATTCCCAGGTGGAGAAGGGCACAGGCCTTTTACCATGTTTAATATGGGTAAAGCGCTCCTCTTCGGCCGCTGCCAATAATTGTCCGTCTTTTAAAATACACGCTGCCGAGTCGTGGAATACTGCATTTATGCCTAATATATACATGCAATGGAGTCAAATGGTTAAACACTTATTTCAGTTACATAAAGGGAACAGCTTTTTAAGCTTGAGAGTTTAGGCGATAAATACCTGTTTTAGGTGAGGTAAATACTTGTTTTGTGTATGCAACCCGACAAAAACTTATGATCGGTTGTACTGTTTAAAAGAAACTAATTAACCTATTCTTATGCCTTCAGAATTATTGATAAAATGCAGCCACATACTTAAAAAGAAAAAGCTGACAATTGCTTTTGCCGAAAGTGCAACCGCGGGGAGGCTATCAGCCGAACTGGCATTGATACCCGATTGCGGAGAAGTGCTCAAAGGCGGTATAGTTTGCTATGATGCCTGCATTAAACAGGATATTTTGGGGGTGCCTGAAGATCTGGTTAAAAAATACACCCCTGAATCTGCTGAAGTTACTGAAGAAATGGCCCGCAGGCTGCAGCATTTTATTAAGGCGGATATTTACGTTGCTGTCACCGGCCTTATTATGCCGGGTGGCAGTGAAGGGCCAGATAAACCGGTTGGCACCATGTTCATTCATGCCATTATCAAGGATAGGTCTGTTCCGGTAAGAGAAGTATTTAACGGCTCTCCGGAAGACGTTGTATTGCAAACTGTAGACCGTGTTGCGCAATTGCTCATTGACGAACTTGATTAATAAACACGTATAAACTTTTGCCATAACGCGTATTTTCCACCCAAACAGCCTGTACATAACCCTGTTGCTTTTGTAATAAATAGTTAATTATGAAAGCAGCAGTATTCCATAAACCGGGAGATATAAGCTACGATACGGTGGATGATCCGCGTATTGAAGAAGCCGGGGACGTAATTTTAAAAGTGACCTCAACCGCCATTTGCGGATCCGACCTGCATATTCTGGATGGCGGTATCCCGCAGGCAAAAGATATGATAGTAGGCCATGAGTTCATGGGTGTTGTTGAGGAGACAGGCCCGGCTGTAAAGCGCTTAAAGCGTGGCGACCGTGTTGTGGTGCCTTTCCCAATAGCTTGCGGACATTGTTTCTTTTGTACGCATGATAGTCCGGTAAATTGTGAAAATTCAAATCATAAACACTATGGGCCAGACGGCGACTTGCTGGATCAAAAAGGCGGTGCATTATTCGGTTATACCGATCTGTACGGAGGCTACGCCGGTGGCCAGGCGCAATATGTACGTGTGCCATATGCAGATGTGAACCCACGTTTAGCGCCGGAAAACATGAGCGACGACCAGGTTTTGTTTCTTACAGATATATTTCCGACCGGATGGGCGGCTATCGATTGGGCGCAAATGAAGGGTGGTGAAACGGTCGCCATCTTTGGCTCTGGGCCTGTGGGACTGATGGCACAAAAGGCAGCATGGTTAAATGGGGCAAGCAGGGTAATTGCTATTGACCCGTTAGAATACCGCCTTGAACGCGCAAGAACGGTAAATAAGGTAGAGACCATAAATCCGCATACGGTAGATGCTATAGAATATATCCGCGAAGCTACCGATGGCCGGGGTGCAGATGTATGTGTAGATGCTGTTGGTTTTGAGGCCGAACGGTCTTTCTTTGATAAAGTAAAGGCCACCATCAATTTTGAGAAGGGGACCATTAAAGTGCTGGAAGCCTGTTTTAAAGCAGTAAGAAGGAATGGTACGGTATCCATTGTAGGTGTTTACGGAACCCCATTCGATAATTTTCCCCTGCACCGGATGTTTGATAAAGGTATCACTATCAAACAGGGCCAGGCGCCTGTAACTAATTATATCGATCACCTGATCGATTTGGTAAGATCCGAAAAAGTAATCCTTGATGATATTATTTCACACCGCTTGCCGCTGAGCCAGGTATCGCATGCATATGACATTTTTAAAAATAAGGAACAGGATTGTGTAAAGGTTGTACTTAATCCATGGGAATAAATAAAAAGGTATCAGTTATGGAAAATAACCAAAAATATGTTTTGATAACCGGTGCTACAAGCGGCATCGGTTATGAGCTGGCAAAATTATTCGCCAGGGATAAATACAAGCTGGTTAACGTTGCCAGAAGCGAAGAAGAACTCCGCACATGCGAAGCCGAGTTTGCCAATTATGGCATTGAGGTGATTTCAATAGCTAAGGATTTGTCTGATCGGGATCAAGCCATGGAGCTTTGCGAAGAAGTGAGAGAAAGAGGTATACGTGTGGATGTATTGGTAAATGATGCCGGACAAGGCTTGTATGGTGAATTTAAAGACACCAACCTGGAACGCGAATTAGCTATAATCGATCTGAACATTGGTGCAACAGTAATATTGACCAAATATTTTTTGCAGGAAATGGTAGAGCGGAACGATGGTAAGATATTAAACCTGGCATCAATTGCCAGCAAATTGCCGGGTCCGCTGCAATCTGTTTATCATGCGACTAAAGCATTTATCCTTTCCTTTTCAGAAGCATTGCGGTCTGAATTATCTGAAACTAACATCACTATTACGGCCCTTATGCCAGGCGTAACGGATACTGATTTCTTCCGAAAGGCCGATATGCTTGATAGTAAAATGGTACAGGATAAGGATGCCATGTCTGATCCTGCAGATGTAGCCAAAGATGGTTACGATGCGCTGATGACAGGAAAAGACAAAGTGATCTCTGGATTTAAAAATAAAGTGCAGGTGGCTGCAAGTAACCTGACTCCAGACAGCACCGTAGCTGATGCGATAAAAAAGCAGCAGGAGCCGGCCCACCGTCATTAAAGATCTTGATCTCTCCGATTAAGTTGTTTTTGGTTTATTCGCAACTGAAGGGGACACGCCAGCGTCCCTTTCTTTATTTTTTCATCGATTTATCGATCTTCTCAATGGCATCAAGATGTTTTTGCAGCACGGGTAGTGTGTTGGTGGCAAAACTTTTCAGATCAGGATCTTTAAGGCTTTGGCTAGCATCCTTGAATGATTTAATATCCTCCTTGTGATCCTTGATCATGGCCTGGACGTAAGCTTTGTCAAAATCCTTTCCTGATTTTGCAGAGAGTTCATCTTTAAGTTTTTGTTCATCGTTACTTAACGTAGTAGGTAAAGTGATACCTTTATTTTGGGCGATGGTTTTCATTTGATCGTTGGCTTTAGAGTGGTCGCTTACCATCATCGAACCAAAATCTTTCACTTGCTGGTCTGAAGCTTTTTGCTGTGCCAATTTTCCCAGCTCAACCTCTGCAAGACCACCGTTTGCTGCCTCTACTGCAAACTTTGCATCAGGTTTGGTTACTTTCATTACCAGGCTTTTGGTAACAGACCGGGTGGAATCTGAAACAGAATCTTTCATGCTGTTTAAAGAGTCAGCGCTGGATTTGCTATCCCATTTCTGGTCGGGGTTGTGACAAGCCGAAAAAAGTGCAACTGATAATGTTAGCACGGTTGTAAATTTTAATGTTTTCATAATATCTGATGTTTACCAAATAACAGTCGCTAACAGGCACAAGTTTCGATTTTATTCTTTTTTGTAATTATGTCAGAAGTGCTTCTGAAACAAAGGCAGATAAAAAAGACCTGATGAGGCTGCTGATTAAAATGGCGGAATGATTAATCGCCTTAATTTCAATATTTTAATCTGTAATTAAATTTTGATATAAAATCGGCAACTTTTTTGCGTTTAATAGCGTAAAGAGTTAATGTTTTAGCTCTTTCCCTGATTAATTTAAGCTTGATTAAACACCATTAACAATGGCGCCTGGTTGGCGCTGAACAAATGAATTTAAGACCTGTAAAAAATTTAACCGATGACCAGCTGAAGTCTGGTTTAAGGCTTGTAGTTGCCGACGGGCTTTCGGCTGAAGCGATGGTAGTATTTACCAGCGGTACTTTTCTTACCGCAATGGCCAGTCACATGGGCGCTTCCAATTTTCAGTTAGGTGTGCTGGCGGCGTTACCTACGTTCACCACTATTTTTCAATTGTTTTCCATAT